>CAMWIS010000010.1 GCA_947174375.1 uncultured Bacteroidales bacterium | reverse complement strand
CCGCCTACCGTACTGATGCTTTCTATGATTTTAGCCAACGCGATGAACAGCACGACGCCGATGCCCTGCGCATAAAACGCGCCGTTGGGCATGACCGCATAGACATTCCGGATGTTAATCCACAGCACGAAAAACACGAGGAGCGCAACCAAGAATTGATTTAAAGCGACTTTCCGGTACAATTCCGAAAGCCGGGAGCGGTCGCCCTGCTTATAGGCTTCGGCGATGAGCGGCATGGATATCGCACTCGTGGAACGCGAGGGCATCTCGATAATGACGGCCATATAATAGGCGATGCTGTATATAGCCGTGTATTCCAACCCCATTTTGGCACTGACCATAAACACATCCACACGCAAAACCAACAGATTGGCCAAACTGCCCAACATCAAAAACAGCGAATAGGAAGCGATGTCGCGCCGCATCGGCACCGGGATATCGGTGGCCGGATGCAAAGGCCCGCGCGGCGGACAGAGCCACAGCGCGTAGAGCAAATCCACGATACAGGCCAACGCATAGGCCAAGGTCAGCAATACGACAAAACCGTTGAGATTGACGTAGCCCAAGCCGTACAGCACGATGCCGGCGACCGTAAACAGCCGCAGCCCCACTTCCCGCACCAGCCGCGGGACGGTAATCCGCAGGAGCACATTGCCGTAGGTCTCGAACACGACCATATAGACGATGAAGACCGACAGCGGGAACACCCAAAAGTAATAGTCGGTAAACAAGGGTGACTCGGCCGCGAAATAGCGGTCAAGCGGCTGTTGCAACAGGAAATACAGGAAACCGAAAAACGCAATCCCGATAACCGGCAGCAGACAGAGGTAATAAAAGAATCCTTTGTGTTGCCCGTCTTCCGTCTTGAAATAGGGAAAATAACGGACGCCGACCTGGTTAACGCCCAGTTGGGACAGGCCCGCCAACAACATGGCGGCCTCCACCAAGATGCGTTGCAGGCCGATTTCCTCCGGCGTCAGGAAATGGGTGGCGATGAACAGCGTATTGAGGAAGCCGATGAAAGCCCCCGCATAGGTCACCACCGTGCCCTTCAAACTCTGACGTATAACGATACCCATAGTGCTATTTCCCTGCCTGAACTGCCATATACGCCTGTCTAACGCATGGCGGCGTAATGGCCGTAGAAGGCCGCCACGGCTTCCATGCCTTGGAACAGACGGCGCAACTCGAAGTTTTCGTTGGGCGAATGGATGGCGTCTTGCTCCAGCCCGAAGCCCATGAGCAAGGTTTTCAAGCCCAAGACGCGTTCGAAGGCCGCCACGATGGGGATGCTGCCGCCGCTGCGCGTGGGCACGGGCTTGCGGCCATAGACATCCAGATAGGCTTTTTCGGCCGCCTGGTAGGCCGGCAATGACAGCGGGCAACCGTAAGCCTGTCCGCCGTGCAGGACTTCGACTTCCACCTTGACGCTCTTGGGCGCCTTGGCTTTCAGATGGTCGGCAATCAGCTGCGCGATTTTCCGCCAGTCCTGATTCGGCACGAGCCGCATGGAAATCTTGGCGTGCGCCACCGACGGCAACACCGTCTTGGAGCCTTCGCCCGTATAGCCGCCCCAAATGCCGTTTACATCCAAGGACGGACGGATGCCCGTGCGTTCCAAGGTCGTGAACCCGGCTTCGCCGCTCTCCTGTTCGATATCCAAGGCTTTCTTATAGTTCTCCAAATTGAACGGTGCCTCGGCCATGGCAGCCCGTTCGGCCGCACTCACTTCCAGCACGTCGTCGTAGAAGCCCGGAATCGTGATATGGCCGTTGTCGTCAATGAGGTCGGCCACCAGACGGGCCAAGACGTTGGCCGGATTGGCCACCGCCCCGCCGAACAACCCGGAGTGCAGGTCTTTGTTCGGCCCCGTCACCTTGACTTCCACATAGCTCAAGCCGCGCAAACCCACCGTTACGGCCGGAATATCGGCCGTGACCATGCTCGTGTCGGAGGCGATGATGACGTCGGCTTTCAGCATATCCTTGTGTTCGGCGCACCAAGCCTCCAGCGAGGGCGAACCGATTTCCTCCTCGCCCTCCAGCATGAACTTGACATTGCAGGCCAACAGGCCTTCCTTGACCAGATACTCGAACGCCTTGATATGGATGAAGCTCTGCCCCTTGTCGTCGTTGGCGCCGCGCGCGTAAATCCGACCGTCCTTGACCACGGGTTCAAACGGCTGCGTATGCCATTCCGACACCGGATCGACGGGCATGACGTCGTAGTGGCCATAGACCAATACCGTGTGGGCGTCCGGCGAGATGACCTTCTCGCCATAGACGACCGGATTGCCGGCCGTGGGCATCACTTCCGCCTTGTCGGCGCCGGCCGCCAACAGCGTGTCGGCCAGATAGCGCGCGCAACGTTCCATATCGGGTTTGTGCGCCTGTTCGGAGCTGATGGACGGAATCCGGATCAGGCCGAATAATTCTTCTAAGAAACGGTCTTGGTTTTCGGCGATGTACGCCTGCATGGTTTTCATAGTCGATATCGTTAAATTTGCAAATTCGACGGGAACAAAAGCCCCGCCGCCCATTATGGCATATAGCAGAGCAAATATAAGCATTTTTTCGATGCGGACACGCGGCCGCGCGGTTTTAGCGGTGGCCGCGCTATGGTTGGCGGCCGGCGGGCTGACGGCCTGCCGCAAGGCCGCCGTCGAAGCCGAAACGGAGGCGGTTGCCGGATTTACGGCCTTGGCGGTGCCGGATACGCTGTTCCAAAGCGGCGACCTCGTTTTCCGACGCGGACGGAGCGCGGCCTCCGACCTGGTGTTGCTCTGCGAAGACGAGCCGGTTTACAGCCATGTCGGGCTGTTGGCCCATACGTCCGACGGCTGGCGCGTCGTTCACGCCGCCCCCGACGAAGCCGAAGCGCGCGGCCGCTACGACCGGGTTGTGGCCGAGCCGCCGGCCGACTTCTGGTTGCCACAGCGTTGCCGCGCGGGCGGCGTCTACCGTCTGCCGCTGACCGAAGCCGAGCGGGAACTATTGAACACGGAAGCCCTGCGGCTGGCCGCCGATGGCCGCCCGTTCGACCACCGTTTCGACGAGCGCGACACGGCGGCGTTCTATTGTACGGAACTCATCTGCTTTCTATACACCCGCATCGGCCTTGACCCCTCCCAAGGCCGCCGCACGCGCGACCGCCTGATTCCGTTTACGCCGCCGCTCATCCTGCCCGGCCACCTGCTCGCCTGCCCCGATTTGCAAACGATTTGGCGTTTTCCCGAAACTTATGGGGGCGATTAGGAAAAAAATGCTTAACTTTGTTTCGTAAAACATTCAAGGCCATGAAATCATTGCTTTACCTCCTCGGCTGTGCGGCGGCCCTCTTGCCGCTGACCGCCTGCCATAACGGCGCCCCCAAGGCCGGTTCACCCGCCAAGGCGGCCAAAACCTACATGACTTACGCCTACAACCGGGATTTCGAACAATTCGCCAACGCGTTCATCTTTGCGAGCGATACGATGGAAGCCGACCGCCACGAGGCCAATGTACGGGCCGTGAAGGAGATATTGGAGGAAAAAGGCAACGAATTTTACGTGGCGATGGACAGCGTTTCCGACATCCGCGTATTGGCGGAAGAACTCGATGAAACCGGCACGCGGGCGAAAGTGACGCTGGAAACCGTCTGCCGCGGCGGAAAGCGCGACACGACGACCCACGACCTGGTCAAAGTCGGGGACGACTGGAAATTTTACGAAGATAAATAAATCATTATAAACAACTTAAAACTTTACAACCATGGCAAAAGTAAAAGTCGCAATCAACGGTTTCGGTCGTATCGGCCGTATCACGTTCCGCAATCTGTTGAACAAACCCGATGTGGAAGTCGTAGCGTTCAACGACCTGACCGACCCGCAGACGTTGGCGCACCTGCTCAAGTACGACTCCGTACACAAACGTTTCCCCGGCACGGTGCAGGTGGAAGGCGAATACCTCGTCATCAACGGCCAGCGCATTAAAGTCTATGCCGAAAAAGACCCGGCCAACCTGCCGTGGAAAGAACTGGGCGTGGATGTCGTTGTGGAATCGACGGGCCGTTTCAAGAACCGCGAAGCCATGAGCAAACATATCCAGGCCGGTGCCAAGAAGGTGATCCTGACCGTTCCCGCCGACAAGGCCGAAGACGTGGACGCCACGATCGTACTCGGTGTGAACGAACACATGATCAAACCCGAACTGACGTTCGTATCGAACGCCTCCTGCACGACGAACTGCCTTGCGCCCGTGGCCAAGGTGCTCAACGACGCTTTCGGCATCAAGCGCGGTTTGATGAACACGATTCACTCCTACACGAACGACCAGATTATTCTGGACTCCCCGCACAAAGACCTGCGTCGTGCCCGTGCGGCCGCCGTATCGATTATCCCGACGAGCACCGGTGCCGCCAAAGCGGTCGGCCTCGTGGTGCCGGAACTGAAAGGCAAATTGGACGGGTTCGCCATGCGTGTGCCCACGCCCGACGGCTCGGTCGTTGACCTGACGGCTGAACTGAACCGCAACGTGACGGCCGAAGAAGTGAACGCCGCCATCAAGGCTGCGGCCGAAGGCCCGATGAAAGGCGTACTGGAATACTGCGAAGACCCGATTGTCAGCATCGACATCGTGGGCAACTCGCACTCCTCCATCTTCGACGCCAAACTGACGAAGGTGATGGACGGCAACTTCGTGAAGATCGTATCGTGGTATGACAACGAATTCGGTTACTCGAACCGCGTGGCCGAACTGACGACGAAACTCTTCAAATAAGCGTGCCATTGCTGCTTGAACGCCACCCGGCAGACTTCGGTCTGTCGGGTGGCTTTTTCATTATGGGAAATCTGCTCGAACACATACAAACGCCTGAAGACCTGCGCGCCTTGCCGGTTGACTCGTTGCCGGCCCTGGCGGAGGAGTTGCGCGACTATATCATCAACGTGATGTCGGATCACCCCGGCCATCTCGGTTCCTCGCTCGGCACCGTGGAATTGGCCGTAGCCCTGCATTACGTGTTCAACACGCCCCACGACCGCATCGTGTGGGATGTCGGGCATCAGGCCTATCCGCACAAGATTCTGACCGGTCGCCGCGACCGTTTCCCCACCATCCGGACGTTAGGCGGCCTGAGCGGTTTTCCTTCCCCGTTTGAAAGCGAATACGACGCTTTCGCCACCGGGCATTCCTCCACGTCCATTTCCGCCGCCCTCGGCATGGCCGTGGCTTCCAAACTCAAGGGCGACACCACCCGCCAGCACATCGCCGTTATCGGCGACGGCGCCATGACGGGCGGATTGGCTTTCGAAGGCCTGAACAATGCCGGCGTTTCCAACAGCAACCTCCTGGTCATTCTCAACGACAACGGGATTTCGATTGACAAGAGCACTGGCGCGCTGAGCCGTTATTTTACCAAAATCGTCACGTCCCGCCGTTACAACAACGTGAAGGACCGCGTTTGGGACCGGCTCGGCAAAAACGAAACGGGCAAAGGCGCGCGCCATGCGCTCAGCCGCATGACCGGCGCCCTGAAAAGCCTGTTCTTCAAACAAGGAAATTTATTCGAAGCGCTCGACTTCCGTTACTTTGGCCCCATGGACGGACACGACCTCCCCACGCTGATACGGACGCTCGAAGCACTTAAACGCATACAAGGCCCCAAACTCCTGCATATCGTCACGACCAAGGGCAAGGGCATGAAGACGGCCGAAGCCGCCCCGACGCTGTTTCATGCGCCGGGCCGTTTCGACAGCCAGACGGGCGAAATCATCAAGCCCGGCATCAACCTCAGCCTTGCGCCGCGCTATCAGGACGTCTTCGGCAAAACCATCATCGAACTCGCGCGCCTGAACCCGCGCATCGTCGGCATCACGCCGGCCATGCCGACCGGCTGTTCGCTCAACCTCATGATGAAAAAGATGCCGGAACGCACGTTCGACGTGGGCATAGCCGAACAGCACGCCGTCACGTTTTCGGCGGGCTTGGCGGCCGCGGGCCTGATTCCGTTCTGCAACATCTATTCCTCTTTTATGCAACGCGCCTACGACCAGGTCATCCACGACGTCGCGCTGCAACAACTGCCGGTCGTGTTCTGCCTTGACCGCGCCGGCATCGTGGGGGAAGACGGCGCCACGCACCACGGCGCGTTCGATTTGGCCTGCCTCCGCCCCATCCCCAACCTGACCATCGCCTCGCCGCTCAACGAGCGGGAGTTGCGCAACCTGATGTTCACGGCCCAATCCGGCCAATACGGCACGTTCGTCATCCGCTATCCGCGCGGCCGCGGCGTGACGCCCCGCTGGAAGACGCCACTCGAACTGCTGCCGCCCGGCCAAGGCCAAACGCTGCGCGAAGGCCGCCGCATCGCCTTCGTCTGCCTCGGCCATATCGGCAATACGGCCATCGCCGCCACCCGCGAATACCTCCGCGAAACGGGCGCGGACTGGACGGATGCGACGCAGGGCCCCGGCCTGTTCAACATGATTTATCTCAAACCGCTCGACACAGCCTTATTAAATCATATCTTCGCGCATTACGACAAAATATATACCTTAGAAGACGGCGTTACGGACGGCGGCTTGGGCAGCGCCGTTTGCGAATACGCGGCCGAAACCAAGACGCAGGCCGAAATCCACCGGCTCGGTATGCCCGCCGACCGTTTCGTACTGCACGGCCCCGTAGAGGCCCTGCAACATCAATGCGGCTACGCGCGGCAAGACTTGGTGGCAATCCTGCGCCAACACTTGGTCTGAAACGGCCATCCCTAAACGAAAAAAGCACCCCGTTCGGGGTGCTTTTTTCTTATCGATGCAAGCGGTCTTAGAGCATCTTCTGTGCAAAGCGGACGCCGAAGTCGAACGCGCCCTTGAGTTCTTCCTCGCTCGGACGGAACTTGACAAAGTAATTCTCCACGAACGAAAGCTTGCACGTCTTGATATTGCCTTCGATAACGTCGCGCGCTTCGCCGCTCCAACCGTAAGAGCCGAAGCCACCGGCCAGTTTGCCGCGGTCGCGTAAGGGCGACAGGAGCGCAAAACAGGTGTAAATCGGCGGCAACGCGTTTTGGTTGATTGTCGAGGAACCGAACAGATAGGCCGAAGCCTGTTCCATATGCGCCGAAATCTCGCCGGCCTCCATCTTCTCCACATTGCAGAGATCCACGTCCAGCCCCGCCGAACGGATGCCGTCGGCTATCTTTTCGGCCAACGCGCCCGTATAACCGTAAGCCGATACGTAGGCCACCATGACGCGGTTGGTAAGCGGGAACTTGATGAACTCCTCGCTCCACTGTTTGGACAAGGCCACGTACTTTTTCCAGTCTTTCCGCAGAATCGGGCCGTGCCCCGGACAAATCGCGGCGATATCCAAGGCTTCCACCTTTTCGATGGCTTTCAGGAAGAAGCGGCTGAACGGACGCAGAATCGCCCAAAAGTAATATTTGAACGCGTCGTCGTAATTGCCCACCGCATCGTCGAAAACGCCCTTGTCGGCATAGTGCGCGCCGAACGAGTCGCACGTGAACAGCACCTTGTCTTCGGGCAGGTACGTGTACATACTGTCCGGCCAGTGCAGGTTGGGCGCACTGATGAAACGCAACGTCTTGCCGCCCAAATCCAGGCTGTCGCCGTCTTTGACGGCCTGTTGCGGGAACGGTCGGTTCACGATGTCGGCCAAATAACGCAGGGCCGTACCGCTTGCGATGACCGTCGCTTTCGGGCAAATCTCCAACAGTTTTACGAGCGAACCGCTATGGTCGGGCTCGGTATGGTTCAATACGAGGTAGTCGATAGAGGCCGGATCCACGAGCGATTTGATTTTTTCAAGGTATTCGTCCCAAAACGTCACCTTGGCCGTTTCCACCAAGGCCGTTTTCTGACTGCCGCGCACCAAATAAGAGTTATAGGTCGTGCCGTATTTGGTCTCCATGACCACGTCGAACGTCACGATATCGAAATCCAAAATGCCGACCCAGTCCACACCGGGGGCAATGTTTTTAACTTCGCTGTTTTTCATATCATTTATGATTTAAAGGTTCTTATTCCGTTAAAATTCAAGCGAGAGCTGCTCCGGCACCACGCCGTCATCGGCCGCCCCGTCCTCCGGCTCGTCATCGCCGCCGAACGTGGCCGCCTCGGAAGCCGCGGCCTCCGCCGCCAAGCGTTCCCGCAGCAGGGCCTCGTAATCGGGTTCTTCTTCCGCCGGTTCCAGCCATTCCACTTTCTCGACCGCCTTGCCCGACAGACGTTTGCCCTTGGCCTTGAAGCCCTTTACGGCAATGAATTCCGCCACGTCCACTTCCTCCGGTTCGGGCACGCGCCCCTTGGCGTCGGGCTTATAGATAACCCGCAGGCGCGGCGCGTAATCCACCGTCATCGCACGGCAAACCGCCCCCTCCTCCAAAAACGCGACGCGCTTGTCGCTCATTTCGGGGCAGAAGCGTTTGATATACCACAGATCCGTTTTCGGTTCGATATAGATGGCCGTCACGATGCGGTCGGGATAATACTTGCCGATATACGTCATATCCTCTTCGAAATGCGTACTCAGGTCGAACGAAGTCAGTTTATAGGCGCCGTTCTCCATCAGCGTCAGAATCTTGTCGTCGCCCTTGAATTCGCCCAGCAGCAGGCCGCGTTCCTCGGCGTTGAGCCGTTGCACGACCTCATCGTACCAGATGCGGCGCGCCCCCAACGTGGAGACGCCTTCTTCCGCCAAAATCACCTTCTTGACCGGATTGCGGCTCAGGATGTTGCCCATCGAACCGCGCCCCTTGACCGCCAGCGTCTTGAAATCGAACTCGAACTGCAATTTCTTCAATTTCGGCTTCGGCTTCAGATACACTTTCACCACCTCGGCCTCGCCGTTCGGATTGGCCGTAAAATACAGGATTTTCGTACCGGGCGTGCCCTGCGTCAACAGGTAGTCCTTGTCGCGCGTCACGCCGCCTATCGCAAAACGTTTCACATAGGCGAAACCGCTCTTGCCGTCGTGATAGGCCATATTATATATCGTGCGTTCGTCGTTGCGCGCAAAGACGCCCACGTGCAGGATGTCTTTGCCCACAAACACCTTGTCGGCCACTTTCGTCACCATGAAATTGCCGTCCTGCCGGAACACGATGATGTCGTCGAGGTCGGAACATTCGCAAACGTATTCGTCCTTCTTCATGCCCGTCCCCACAAAGCCTTCCTCGCGGTTGACATAGAGTTTCTGATTCGTGGCCGCGACGCGCGCCGCCTGGATGACCTCGAAACTCCGGATTTCGGTTTTGCGTTCGCGCCCCTCGCCGTACTTCTCCAAGATATGCTCGAAATATTCGATGGCGTAATCGGTCAGGTGCGACAGCTTATGCGCCACCACCTTCATCTCGGCTTCCAGTTCCTTGATATGCGTGTCGGCTTTCTTGACGTCGAACTTGGAAATCTTGCGCACCGGCTTTTCCGTCAGCCGGACGACATCCTCGCGCGTGACGGCGCGGCGCAGGCGCGATTCAAACGGTTTGAACGCCTTTTCGATGCATTTGAGCAAATCCTCCCACTTCTTCGCGTCTTTCTCCAATTCCCGGTAAATCCGTTCCTCGAAGAAAATCTTTTCCAAGGACGTATAATGCCAATCGCTTTCCAATTCTTCCTGACGGATCTGCAACTCCTGCTTCAAGAGTTCCACCGTGTCGGCCGTGGAGCTGCGCAGAATTTCCTTCACGTCCATGAAGGCCGGCGCCCCGTCCGTGATGACGCAGGCGTTGGGCGAAATCGACACCTCGCAGTTCGTGAACGCATAGAGCGCGTCTATCGTCGTATCGGGTGAAACGCCGGGTTGCAGATGCACGACGATTTCGACGTTCTCGGCCGTATTGTCCTCTATCTTGCGGATTTTAATCTTGCCCTTGTCGTTGGCCTTCAAGATGGAGTCGATGACCGATACCGTCGTTTCGCCGTAAGGGATATCCTCTATGACCAACGTCTTTTTGTCGGCCTGCGAAATACGCGCCCTTACGCGCACCTTGCCGCCGCGACGTCCGTCCTGATAATTGGTCACGTCCATGAGGCCGCCGGTCGGGAAATCGGGATAGAGCGTAAAGTCTTCCTTTTTGAGGATGGCCACCGACGCCTGCAACAGTTCCCGGAAATTATGCGGCAACACTTTGGTGGAAAGCCCCACCGCGATGCCCTCCACGCCCTGCGCCAACAGCAGCGGGAATTTGACGGGCAGCACGACCGGTTCCTGATTGCGGCCGTCGTAAGAGGGTTTCCAAATCGTCGTCTTGGGGTTGAACACGACTTCCAGCGCGAACTTGGACAAACGCGCCTCGATGTAACGGGGGGCCGCCGCCGAGTCGCCGGTCAGGATGTTGCCCCAGTTACCCTGGCAGTCGATGAGCAGGTTTTTCTGCCCGAGTTGCACGAGCGCGTCGCCGATGGAGGCGTCGCCGTGCGGGTGGTACTGCATCGTATGCCCGACCACGTTGGCCACCTTGTTGTATCGGCCGTCCTCCAGCTTATACAAGGCGTGCAGGATGCGCCGCTGAACGGGCTTCAGGCCGTCGGTGATTTCGGGTACGGCGCGTTCGAGTATCACATACGAGGCATAATCCAGAAACCAGTTCTGGAACATACCCGGAATGGACTGGACGCGGTAGGGGGATGAAGATGCGTTATCGTTGATTTCCTCTGTCATAATCGTAAAAGGCTTAGGCCTTCGGACGGGGCGGTTTGGAAGCGTACAGCAAGCCGGCTTCCACCCCCATCAAGGCCAAGGCAAAAATAAGCAATATTTTCCACAAAGGCACGGATGAACGCGCCGAATTCGCGCCTTTTTTCAACGCTTGGATGACGGTATCGGCAGCGGTCGGTTGGCGATACGCCTGCCACGACTCCGAGGCGGGCGGATTCAGCGCCAACAGGTCGAGTTCCCGCCCCGACGCATCCGTCAGCCGGTAATGCCCCGGCGGCAACGTCTCCAAGCCGTAGAGCCGATAGGCACCGGCCACGAAACCGACCTTGGCCGGCAGGGCCTGCGTGTCGGCGGGCAACGAAGCCCCGCCGATGCCGACGGGCACCAACCGCAGCCCCTTGCCCCCGGCGGTGGCGCCGCGCGGCGCGGACGCCAAGGTGTAACCGGCACGGCGGTCGGCCACATACAGCGGCCTCAGCCCGCCGCCTTCCCCCGCCATGCCGAGCAGACAGACGACAAAGCCGTAATGCCGCGTAAACGTGCTGTAGGCCGCGTCCCAAGGCGCGGCGAACAAGTAGAGGCGGCCGCTGCCGACGCGGTAGTCCGCGATGAAATCCGGCCACAACGGGTTTTCCGTCGCGGCCAAGCCGTAGGCTCCGTAAACCGTCAGCGGCTCGGTGGCGGTCCGCTCGGATGCCGTGCGGCCGCCGGCCAAGACGGCCTTCCGCCAAACCGGATGCCGCCGCAAGGCCGGCTCCACGCTTATCTGTTTGGGGTATGGTGCATAAGCCGTATAGCGGCTATAAACGGATTGACCGACCAACGTCCGCAGCCAGGCGTCGAGCGCGTCCACTGAGGTTTCCGCCGCGGGCGCGGGCGGTACGATGGCCAGGCGGCCGCCCTGCCG
The DNA here is from genome assembly GCA_947174375.1 of uncultured Bacteroidales bacterium. Taxonomy (GTDB): domain Bacteria; phylum Bacteroidota; class Bacteroidia; order Bacteroidales; family P3; genus CAMXAS01. The sequence goes on along the minus strand of CAMWIS010000010.1, from coordinate 9,590 downwards.
CAGATAATCGCCCAAACGGGCGGTCAAGGCCGATGGCCAGGCCGACAATCCCTCCACGAGCAGGAAATCGGCCGTTTGCAAAGCGTCATAGTCCAAACGGTTGAACGGCACGGCCCCATAGCTGAAAGCGGAATCGCGGCCGAACAAACGCCGCGCGGCCTCGGACGGCTTCCCCGCGTAAACGTGCAGCACGCGGCAGACCGGCGGCCGATAAAGACTGATATGCCAATGGTTGTTATAGGGCACGCTGTCGGGGTCTAAACGCAATGCCACGGCATGATGGCCCGGTGCCGTCAGACGGAACGGCCAGGTTTCGCAGACCCGTTCGCCGGGCTGCAACGCCAACCGGCGCGCCGGCATCGCCTGCCCGTCCGCGAGGAAGCGCAACCGTTGTTCCGCCAAGCCGCCCGCCGACGGGCTGCGGCTGACCCACACCTGCAGTTCGCCCTCGCCCGTCAGCGGCGAAACCGCCTGTCCCAAGGCCACGCTGTCGATGTGCCAATCGTCGTAAGGCGCGGGCGTCAACGCGATATATTGTGCCTGACTGTCCAAGGCGCCGTCAAAAAACACGGTTTGAAAATCGGAGATATAGACGCGCTGCACGGCTTCGGGCGGAATCCCCGCCTCTTCGGCGGCGGCGCGCATACGCAGCGTCACTTCGCCCAACGTGCGGGAGGCCGGCACGGGCGCCATTCCCGACAAGGCCTGCAAGGCTTCCGCCGGCGTCAAGAAGGCCTGCTGCCGGTCCGAAAACACATTGGTCAGGAGTTGGATGCCAGCCGTTTCGGGTGCCTGACGCACCACCCGCGCCGCCTCGGCCGTGGCCGCGCCCAGCACGCTTCCCGCCGCGCCATAGGGGGCGGACATGGAGCAGGAATTATCGACATAGATACTGAAATACGGCTTATCCGCCTTAGGGACGACCGCCCCCGCCTCATGCCATACCGGCCGTGCGAAGGCCGCGACGACACAGACAATGGCCGCCACCCGGCAGGCCAAAATCAAACGGCGGCGCAGTTGCCGCTGCCGTTTATGTTGCTGTTGCGCCTGTTGCAAGGCCGCCACATACGGGAAATAGACCGTCTTATAGCATTTCCAATCGAACAGATGGAGTAAGACGGGCACGAGCACGAACGCCCAGCCCCATAGGAATTCCGGATGTACAAACGAGACGTGCATGACCGGCGTATCTTTTCATCGGCAGGCCAACCACATATCGGCCGCCGTCAGGGCCGCCATCGCCTCCACGACCGGCACCGCCCGCGGCACACAGCACACATCGTGCCGGCCGCCCGCAGCCTGTTTTTTGAGGCCGTCCCGCTTGTGCCAGACTTCCATCGGCTGGCCCAAGGTCGCAATCGGTTTGAAGGCCACGCGGAACCAAATGTCTTCGCCCGTGCTGATGCCGCCGCGCACGCCGCCGCAACGATTCCGCGCCGTATGCAACAGGCCGTTTTCATCCACGCCCGTCCAAGCGTCGTTGTGCGCGCTGCCGCGCATGGTGGCTGCGGCAAAGCCCGCCCCGATTTCAAATCCGCGCGCGGCGTTGATGCCCATCATCGCGGCCGCCAGACGCGCCGTCAGTTTATCGTATATAGGTTCGCCGCAGCCCTTGGGCAGTCCGCGGATAAGGCCGCAGACACAGCCGCCTACCGTGTCGCCCTCGGCCGCACAACGCGCGAGTTCCGCCTGCATGGCGGCCGCGGCGGCCGGTGCCGGACAATACAGCGGACTGTCATAAACCTGTGTCAAATCATAGGCCGTATAAGGTTCGGCGCAACAGGCCCCGCCTATCCGTTCGGTATAGGCATATACGCTCACGCCGGCTTCCGATAGGAGACACTGCGCCAAAGCACCGGCCGCCACGCGCGCGGCCGTCTCCCGCGCCGAGGCCCGCCCGCCGCCGCGCGCATCGCGACAGCCGTACTTAGCCTCATACGTATCGTCGGCGTGCGACGGACGGTAAACGTCCGCCAAGGCCTCATAGTCCGCGCTCCGCGCATCGGTATTCTCTATCAGGAACGCGATGGGCGTGCCCAACGTCTTGCCTTCGTATATTCCGGACAGGAAACGCACTTCGTCGGCCTCGCGCCGCGCGCTTGTACCGGCCAAGTCCGGATTGCCCGGCCGCCGACGCGCCAGGGCCGCCTGCACGAAAGCCGTATCGACGGGCACCCCGCCCGGCATACCGTCCAATACCCCGCCTATCGCCGCGCCGTGCGACTCGCCGAAAGACGTAAACCGCAAATATCGTCCGAACGTATTCATACCGCTAAAGCTTGTCGTATTCCTCGTCGCTGACCGGTTCGAGCCATTCGTTCGAAGCCTCCTCGCCGGGAATCTCAAAGGCGAGGTGCGCGAACCAACTGTCGGCGGCCGCCCCGTGCCAATGCTTCACGTTGGCGGGAATATGAATAACCGTGCCCGGCAGGATTTCCACCGCCGGTTTGCCCTCTTCCTGATACCAGCCGCGGCCGGCCACGCCGACCAACATCTGACCGCCGCCCGACTTGGCTTTGTGGATATGCCAGTTATTGCGGCAGCGCGGTTCGAACGTCACGTTGGCAATCGAAACCTGCTCCGTGGAAATCATCGCGAGATAACTGTTGCCGATGAAATAGCGGGCATAGGCCGCATTCGGCTCGCCGATCGGGAAAATCATCCCGCGCTGGAAGGCCGCTTTGGCATCCTCCCCTTGTGCGTCTTCGGCCCAAACGTCCTTGGCCAAACGGAAGGCCGCCCAGGCTTTCGGCCAGCCGGCATAAAAACCGATATGGGTAATGATTTCGGCGATTTCGGTACGCGTAATCCCGTTGTTTTTGGCCGATTGCAGATGATATATCAACGAATTGTCCGTAATGCCCTGACTGATGAGCGACGTAAGCGTCACCAAACTGCGGTCCCGCAGGCCGAGTTGGTCGGTTCGGCTCCATACCTCGCCGAAAAGGACGTCGTCGTTCAATTCCGCGAACTTCGGGGCGAACGTCCCCAACTGGTCGCGGCCGGCCGTCTGTACAATCTTTTGCTGTGCCATAACATAAAAGGTTAAAACCGTTAATACTGAGATTAAAAGAAATCGTTTCATTGTGTTATTATTGCTTATCCATTCAAGCCACCGGCTTCCGGATGTAAAGATACAAAAAAAGCTCTACCCATTGCTGGATAGAGCCCCAAAAATCATTATGAAAACAAAAAACTCTAAATCGGATAGACTATTTCGCGGCTTCAGCGGGCGCGGACAGTTTGGCGGCTTTCATCATGATCTGCGATTTGAGGTTCGCAGCCTTATTCTTGTGAATGATATGATGCTTAGCCAAACGATCCACCATGGAAACCATCGTGGAAGTCTTAGCATTCACTTCGTCAACCGACGTCAAAGCTCTAAAATCTCTCAACGCGTTACGCATCGTCTTGGCATAATAACGGTTATGCTCTCTCTTGGTCTCCGTCGAACGAATCCGCTTTATGGATGATTTGTGGTTTGCCATTACTCTTTACAACATTTATGTTTTGTAGCCCGTAGGGGATTCGAACCCCTGATTTCAAGAATGAAAATCTTGCGTCCTAGGCCAACTAGACGAACGGGCCAGCCTTAAAGGGAGTGCAAAGGTACAACTTTTTTTCGTATCTGCAATATCTCTCCCCAAAATTTTATCTCTTTTTCCGGATGCCGCCGTGGTTTTTCTTATCAAACAACATGATAATCAGAACATAACAACACCACACATTCCCTTACCTACTTTTTATTGGCGGCAATGGCCAGCAGGATGCCCAAAATAACGCCCAGCAAGGCGGCGAACAAGACCTGCCATTGCGGCGGCAACAGGAACGTGACCGTATGCGCGGGAATCCAAAACAGCGGAATCGTCTTCTTGAACACGAAATTCCATTGCACGTCCCAGTTCAGGTTCGCCAAAATACGGCTGAACGGTATCGGCGTGACCAAGGCTTTGAGCCGGCCGCCCTGCTCGAGGATATGCGTATCGCTGACCTTGTGCAGCAGCATGAATACCGGTGCGAAGGCCGTGTTCTGCATCAACGAAATGGCGAAGGCCCCGCCGAACTTAGTCCAGCTCAGACCGCCCTGCATGGCCGCCGCCACCGCGCCGTCGGTACAGAAAACGGTATCGCACAGCACGGGCACGCCCTTGCCGAAGATCCGCATGGCCATGACGATCCAAGCGCCGAGAAAGCCCCATACAATCATGCGCGGCCACAGCCCGAAGCCCTTTTCATAATAGTGCCCCGTGCGCAGACGCAACGCGATGACTTCCCCGAACGTCGACAATACGGCGAACTTGACGAAACCGGACAGCACCGGCATCTTGGCGTTGGCTTCGAAATAGAACGCCTTGACGCCGTCTATGAAGAAAAAGGGGCATAGCACAAGGCATGCCCCTATGATCATCCACCAATCTTGCTTTTTCATTTACTTCTGAATTCGGATTCTGGCATCCACGGCTACCACCTGCTTGGCATTGCCCAAGAGCGGGTTGATGTCCATTTCCTGAATTTCGGGCGCCACGGCCACGAGCTTGGAAAGCGACTCCACGACCTTGGCGAACGCCTCGATGTTGACGCCTTCCTGTCCGCGCACGCCCTGCAACATCTTGTACCCTTTCAGGCGTTCGATCATGCCCTTGGCCGCCTTGGCCGTCACGGGCGCCAAGCCCGTCTGCACGTCTTTGAGCACTTCGATGAAGATACCGCCCAAACCGCACAGGATCATGTGGCCGAACTTGGGCTCATACTTGACGCCGGCGAAGATTTCCATACCCGAAAGCATCGGCTGCATCAGGATGGCCGTCGTGTCTTTGATTTTAATCATGCGCTCGAACTCGGCCTTTACGGTGGCGGCGTCCTTGACGTTGAGCACGACGCCTCCCACATCCGACTTATGTACGGGGCCCACGACCTTCATCACGAGCGGATAGCCGAGTTTTTCGGCCGCCGCCACCGCCGCATCCGCCGTATCGACCACGGCTTCACCGGCCCGCGGCACGCCGCACGAATCCAGCAGAATTTGAATTTGATCGGGCGCCAGATAGCCGTCCGGATTGTTTTCTATAACCTTGCGGATGGCCGCCTGATCCACACCGTCGAGGCTGACCGTGTCGGTATCGGGCGCCGGCGTATGGAACACACGGCCCAAAGCCGAACCGAAAACGACCTCATCCTGGAAATTGATGCGGTTCTTGCCCAAGAATTCCTCCAACTCCTCGCGGGCCGTCACCACGGCCGGCAAAATCGGGTAAATCGGCTTCTTGGCCTGTTTCATCTTTTCATCCAGCAACCGGTAAACGTCGAAGATGCGCACGAGGCCCGGCGTACCGAAAATAACGGCCATCGCGTCCACCTCATCGAAATCGTTGTCGCAGGCGTCGATAATCTTGCCGAGGTGTTCGGCCGTGCCCGTGGCCAAAAAGTCAATCGGGTTGGCGACGGAGGATCCGGGGAACAGCTGTTCCTTCAACGGCTGCGCCTTGGCCGGGTCTATTTTAGGCACATTCAGCCCGGCTTTCGACAAGGCGTCGGTCAGCATGACGGCCGGCCCGCCGGCGTGCGTGATAATCGCGATGTTCTTGCCTTTCAGTTCCGGGTGTTGGAAAATGGAAGCCACCGTCATCAAATCCTGACGGCCGTAGCAACGCACGATACCGGCCTTGCGGAACAAGGCGTCCACGGCCACGTCCGACGAGGCCAAGGCGCCCGTATGCGAAGAGGCCGCCCGCGAGCCGGCTTCGGAAGAACCGGCCTTGATGGCCGCAATCTTACAGCCTTTCTGAATGAGCGACTGGGCGTGTTTGAGCAACTTTTTCGGGTTGCGGATATTTTCTATATACAGCAGTTTGACACGCGAACTCGTCGCGGGGTCGAACGTCTCGTCCAAATGTTCCAAAATCTCCTCAACGCCCAGCTGCGCCGAGTTGCCCACGGTAAACACGTTGGCGAAACGCAAGCCGGCCGGGATGGAGGCTTCGAGGATAAAAACGCCCGTGGCGCCGCTCCCCGTGATGAAGTCGCACCCCTGCGGATCCAACTCCGGCATGGGGCCGGAAAAGATACTGCGGTGGTAAGGCGTCAGAATACCCGTACAGTTGGGGCCTATCAAAGCCGCGCCCACCTCGTTGCAATAACCGACGATTTTATCTTCCAGCACCTTGCCTTCATGGCTCTCTTCACCGAAACCGGCCGAGATAATGATGATGGCGCGCGTGTTCTTTTGCTTGGTCAGCACCTCCACGGCATCCGGCGCATATTTGGCCGCGATGGCGATGACGGCCAAATCCACTTCCGGCAATTCCGATACGTTATGATAGCAGCGGATTCCCTGAATCTCGTCTTCCTTCGGGTTGACCGTATAGACCTGCCCGCTGAACTGGCCGTCCAGAATGTGTTTCAGCACACGGCCGCCCGGTTTGGAGATATCGTTGGACGCGCCGACGACGACGATGGATTTCGGTTTGAATAATGCCGGATTAATCATAGCCTTAGGGTTTTAATGCGTTAGCAATATACTTTGGCGGTCAGTTCGCCCTGATGCAGCATCAAGGCGTTCATGGCCAAGGCCTTCATTTCGTCTTCGCCCGGATAAACGGCCACGGGGGCGAGGAACGACACTTTCTCTTTCAACGATTCCACGAACGGCTTGCCGTAAGCGATACCGCCCGTTACCAAAATGGCGTCCACCTTGCCTTTCAACACCGTCGCCATCGCGCCGATTTCCTTGGCCACCTGATAGACCATGGCTTCCTGGATCATCGCGGCTTTGGCGTCGCCGTCCTTGGCTTTCACTTCCACATCGTAGGCGTCGTTCGTGTTCAGATAGCCCACGTAACCGCCCTGACCGCAAATCATCTTCTTGAGCTGCGCCAACGTGTATTGGCCGCTGAAGCAGGCCTTGATGAGCGACCCGACGGGCAAGCCGCCGGAACGTTCGGGCGAGAAAGGACCGTCGCCGTCCAACGCGTTGTTCACGTCGATGGCCTTGCCCTTGCAGTGCGCCGCCACGCTGATGCCGCCGCCCAAGTGCGCCACGATCAGGTTCAGGTCTTCGTATTTCTTACCGTGTTCCTTGGCATACGTCCGCGCAATGGCCTTTTGGTTCAAAGCGTGGAAAATCGAAATCCGTTCGAAAGCCGGATGGCCCGAGATACGCGCCACATCCTGCAGTTCATCTACGACCACGGGGTCGGCGATATAGGCTTTCGCCCCGATTTGAGCCGCCAGGTCAGCCGCAATCAGACCGCCCAGGTTGCTCGCGTGTTCGCCCTGAACGCCCTTGCGCAAATCGGCCAGCAAGGCGTCGTTTACCTCATAGATGCCGGAAGCGATCGGCTTGACCAAGCCGCCGCGACCCACGATATAGCTGATGTCGTCTATGCCAATGCCCTCTTCTTTCAGCACTTTCAAAATCACATTCTTGCGAAACTCGAACTGGTCGGCTATTTTCTCAAACGGCGCCAATTCTTCGGAAGAATGCTTGAGGTTCTTCTGAAACACATTGTTTTCGCCCTCGAAAAGCGCGATTTTCGTAGAAGTCGATCCCGGATTGATGGTCAGGATCTTGACGGTCTTTGACATGACGGTTAAGCTATTTTGGTTAGTACTCGTTAATTCTGCATAAAACAAATAGAGCACTTACTTTTTTAGGGTAAGTGCTCTGTTTCTGTCGGGATGACAAGATTCGAACTTGCGACCACACGCCCCCCAGACGCGTACTCTACCGGACTGAGCTACATCCCGAACGATAAATCGGTTGCAAAAGTAGATTTTTTTTCTCTAAAATCCAAATCGGCACTTAAGCCAATTCCGCCAACAGGCTGATGCCGCTCCGCACGTGTTCCTCCATCTCCACCTTGATTTCGGCCGTCAGCGGCAGGAAAATATCGACGCGCGAGCCGAATTTGATGAAGCCTAACTCCTGACCGCGCAACACCTGCTCGCCCACCTTGGCGTAGGAAACGATACGGCGCGCCAAGGCGCCGGCAATCTGCCGCACGAGGATTTCCGCGCCGCCCGCCGTACGCAACACCACCGTATTGCGTTCGTTCAGCGTGGAGGACTTGGGATGCCAGGCCACGAGGTAACGGCCCGGATGATACTTGCGGTAAACGACTTCGCCGCCTATCGGATAACGGTTCACGTGCACGTTGGCCGGCGACATGAAGACGGATATCCGGATGCGTTCGTCGTCGAAATATTCGGGATCCTTGACCTTGGCGATATCCACGATAACGCCGTCGGCCGGCGCCACGACACAGCGTTCGGTATGTTCCGGATATTCCCGGTTCGGCATCCTGAAGAAACACACGATGAGCCCCCACAGCAGGAAACACAGCGTCCAAGCGAGGGCGATGCACCAACGGGTTTCGCAGAATATGTTGATGGACAAGCCTATCGCCACAAACAGCAAGCCCGTCCAAATGATGATGTCGCGTCCTTCCCTATGTATTTTCATAAACATATAATTTGTAACAGCACGGCGGCCGGCGCGGCCAACAGGATGCTGTCGAAACGGTCCAATATCCCGCCGTGGCCGCCTAACAAGGTGCCGGAATCCTTGATACCGGCCTGACGTTTGTAATGCGATTCAAGCAAATCGCCCAAAACGCCGACCACGGCCACCACGGCGGCGAAAGCCGCAAAAAGCGTTACGGGCAACCCGTTGCAGACGGCCCAAACCACGCCCGCGGCGATAGCCGCGCAGAAACCGCCGCACGCCCCTTCCCAACTCTTGGCCGGCGATATGCGCGGGGCCAATTTATGCCGTTTTTCTTCGCGGAACGAACTGCCCACCACGTAGGCGAACACGTCGCTGGCCCATATAATAATGAATAAGGGCCACAGCAAGTCCGCGCGCCGCAACCATACGAGCAGGGCCAAAGGCAAGGCCACATAGACGGCCGCCCAAAGCGACCACCAACAGCCGGCAGCCGTTATGCCCTGCGGTTGCTTACGGTTCCGCCTTTCCTGTACGCATCCGAGCGCCAGGCCCAACAGGCCGGCCACCGCCGCGACGCCGACCGCCCATACCGTCGGCACACCCGCCAGCATCAGGCCGCCGCCCGCATAGAGCGCGCCGCCCGCCCCGTAAACCAGCCAGGCTTTCACGCCCCGGCCGCTTCCGGCAAACAGTTGACGGATTTCATACAGCCCGATGGCCGCCACCAGGCCGAACAAGCCGAACACGGCCCATACGCCGAGTTCGATGCCCAAGCCCACGGCCACCACAACGCCCAGCCCTATCAGACTGCGGTTGCCGATTTTCTGAAATTTCGCACTCATCCTTCCGCCGGCGCCTCCTTCGCCTCGTCCGCCCGCACATACACCTCCGCCCGGTCTATCAAAAACAGGATGACCCGCCCCGGCCCGAAGCCCGGCCGCGATTCCCCGTCTATATCCGTCAGTTTGGAAAGTCCGGTCCAAACCGTGGTCGAAGAAGAACGCAACGGCACTTCCTTCATTTCCCGAAAGGCCTCCCGTTCGTCCTGCACGATTTGATCCATCGTGGCGAAGAATATGATGAGCTCGGCACCCGCATACAGCCGCCGCCCCACCGTCGCCGCATCGACCAACACGCTGCCCGA
>CAMWIS010000009.1 GCA_947174375.1 uncultured Bacteroidales bacterium | reverse complement strand
AAACTTATAGCGATCATTTTCGCTATTGCTTGGTTTACAAAATGTCAATGAACTTTGTTCCCCTCGTCTGAACCAGTGGTTCCGGCGAAAAAGGAGTGCAAAGATACGACCTTTTTTCTTATCTGCAAACTTTTTGCCTAATTTTTTTCAAAAAAAACAACAAAAAACGGGGCACTTTTATGTACCCCGTTCATTGACAGCATTCTAATAAGTCCTGCCGTCCGCCACTTTTTTAGTGGATTTCGATGGTCCGGTCGTTTTTCCGACGGTCTTCCTCGCTCATTTTGGGCATCTCAACCGTCAGAATCCCGTTGTCCACCTTGGCCGATATTTTGCTTTTATCCACATTTTCAGGCACTATGAAGTTTTTCTGAAATTTGGTGTAGGCAAATTCGCGCCGCAGATAGCGCACCGGCTTCAGGTCAGCCGCCGGTTCTTCGGCCTTAGCTTCCTCTTTTTCTTGCGATTGCGCTTCCGGCTGACGTTCCTCCGATTCAACGCGCTTCTCCACGCTGACCATCAGGCAGCCCTGGTCGTCCAGGCGCAGGCGGAAGTCCTCGCGTCCCATACCGGGCATCGCCAGTTCCAATTCGTAAGCTTCTTCGGTTTCCTTAATATTGATGGCGGGCGTCGTCAACTGCATTTTGGGCATCAGGTCGTTGTCAAACATACTCGCCAACATACCGGGCAACCAGTTTTCGTTTCTTTTAAGCAACATCATAATTTTGTCCTCCTGTTTTTTGTTTTCTAATTGACCCGCAAGCGGGGCGCCGCGGTTTGCGGCACGCTTTACCCTTGAACAATTCCCGTGCCGCGGACAAAAAGCCGTTCCATTGCCGCCAAAACAAGCCAAATTGTCGCTTCTTGATGATAAATCATGTCTTTTTGGCATTTTTATCCGTTATTCTCCAACATTAACCCCTCGCCAACCTACCCTATTATATAATATTTGCCCTTATCTCCGGCTACCGCTTTTTTTTTACGCTTTTTTGTTTTATCTTTGCCCCCGTTTTCGGGAAACGAAAACCCTGTGCTTGTCCTATGGTGTAATTGGCAACACGTCAGATTCTGGATCTGAAGAGTCTAGGTTCGACCCCTAGTAGGACAACTTCCGCCGACGGTTTCGCCGGCTTTTTTTTTAATATCGCGCACCTAAACCAAGTGCGTACAAAACCGCTGAATATGCGCATCTCCGCACACCACATCATATATACAGGACTGCTCCTGTTTCCCCTCCTTTTCACATCGTGTAAAAACCGTGCCTCGGCCAACGACGACAAGCCGGTGCAACGCACCGTCAAAACCGTATATCCCGAAAGCCGCACGCTGACCGAATCCCACAGCTGCATCATCGTCGGCAACAAGAACATCACCATCCGCCCCAAAATCACGGCCTTTATCGACAAACAGCATATCAACGAGGGGGATTTCGTCAAGGAAGGCCAACTGCTGTTCACGTTGGAGGACGTGCAAATCAAGGCGGCCATGAACGTAGCCGAAGCCAACATCCAAGTGGCGGCCGCCCAGTTGGAGACCTCCCGACTGACGTTGAACACCAAAGAGGAACTGCACAAACGCAACATCATCAGCGACTACGACCTGCAATTGGCGCGCAACGACGTCAAGGTCAAGGAATCGCAACTGGCGCAGGCGCAGGCGCAACTCGCCAATGCCGAACAGGAATTCGCTTACACGCGCGTCACCAGCCCGGCCGACGGCATCGTGGGCGTCATTTCGATGAGCCCCGGCAACCTGATTGGCCCCAACTCGGAAAAGCCCCTGACGCAGGTTACCCAAATCAGCATCATGCGGATTTATTTCTCAATGAGCGAACGCCAGGCGCTGGCCCTGTCGCGCCAATACGGCTCGCTCCACAACATGGTGGCCCAAATGCCGCCCTTGCGCCTGCGCCTGTCGGACGGCAGCCTGTATCCGTACGAAGGGCAGCTCATCACCATCAGCGGCAGCGTGGACGCCAACACGGGCGCCCTCCGCGCCCGCGCCAACTTCCCCAACCCGGAATACAGCCTCCGTAGCGGCTACACGGGCACAATTCTGATTCCCTATACCGTGGATTCCGTTTTCGTGATACCGCAAAGCGCCACGTTCGAGATTCAGAACCGACGCTTCGTCTATGTCGTCGATACGGCCACGGGGCGCGTCAAGTCACGGGCCATCGAGGTGCATACGCTCAACGACGGCCTGAACTTCGTCGTGTTGGACGGCCTGACGGGCGGCGAACAAATCGTGACCGAAGGCGCGGCCTTCCTGAAAGAAGACCAACTAATCGAACCGATTTCAGACACGCTCACCCGCTAAGCCATGAACGTAGATCTCTTTATCAAACGGCCAGTTCTCTCCACCGTCATTTCCATACTGATTGTCATCCTGGGGCTCATCGGCTTAGTGTCGCTGCCCATCGAGCAATACCCGAACATCGCGCCGCCCACCATCAGCGTCTCCACCACCTATACCGGCGCGGACGCCCGTACGATTCTCAACAGCGTCATCACGCCTTTGGAAGACGCCATCAACGGGGTGGAAGACATGAACTACATGGTTTCCAAGGCCACGAACGACGGTAGCGCGCAAATCACGGTCTATTTCCGGCAGGGCACCGACCCCGACATGGCGGCCGTAAACGTGCAGAACCGCGTGGCCAAGGCCACGAACCTGTTGCCGTCCGAAGTCGTGCGCGTGGGCGTGACGACGCGCAAACGGCAGACGAGCACGTTGCTCATGTTCACGACCTACAGCCCCGACAACCGCTACGACGAGACATTCATCGAGAACTACCTTAAAATAAACGTCGTGCCGCAAATCATGCGCGTCAAGGGCGTGGGTGACGCCTCGGCCTTCGGCTCGCACGACTATGCGATGCGGATTTGGCTGCGGCCGGACGTGATGGCGCAATACCAACTCATGCCGTCCGACATCACGGCGGCCTTGGCGCAACAGAACATCGAAGCCGCGCCCGGCAAATTCGGCGAGAACTCGGAGCAGGCGTTTCAGTATATACTTCGTTACAAGGGCCGTCTGCCCAACCCGATTGACTACGAGAACATCGTGCTGGCCGTAAAGCCCAGCGGCGAAGAGCTCAAACTAGGCGACGTGGCGCGGGTGGAGATGGGCGCGCTCTCGTCCAACATCATCAGCGGCGGCATGGGGCATCCGGGCGCGACCGTGGCCATCTACCAAATGCCCGGCTCCAACGCCACGCAGGTTATCAAAGACGTGCAGGCCGTTATCGCCAAGGCCGCCGAAGAGTTCCCGCAGGGCATGGCCTATGCCGAGATGCAGAACGCCAACGACTTTCTCTACGCCTCCATCCACAAGGTTTTGCGCACGCTCATAGAGGCCTTCCTGCTCGTTTTCCTCGTCGTCTATCTGTTCTTGCAGGACTTCCGTTCCACGCTGATTCCGGCCATCGCCGTACCCGTGGCCATCATCGGCACGTTCTTCTTCCTCCAACTGTTCGGCTTCTCCATCAACCTGCTCACGCTGTTCGCCCTGGTGCTCGCCATCGCGATTGTGGTGGACGACGCCATCGTGGTGGTGGAAGCCGTACACGCCAAATTAGACCAAAACTACGATTCGGCGCAGGTGGCCACCATCGACGCCATGCACGAGATTTCGGGCGCGATTGTCTCCATCACGCTTGTCATGGCCTCGGTCTTTATCCCGGTTACGTTCATCGGCGGCACGTCGGGCATTTTCTATACGCAGTTCGGCATCACGTTGGCCGTGGCCATTTTGCTGTCGGCCGTCAACGCGTTGACGCTCTCGCCCGCCCTCTGCGCGCTCCTGCTCAAACCGCACACCCAAAAGCCCGTGGAGCAACGCCGCGTTATCGACTATTTCCACAGCGGCTTCAACCGGCTGTTCGAAGCCACCACGCTACATTATAAAAAGGCCGTCAACCGTTTTGTCCGCCGGCCGTGGCTCTCGTTCGGCCTCGTGGCGGTTTTCATCGCCATCCTGTTCCTGTTCATGCGCCATACGCCCAAAGGCCTCGTGCCCAACGAAGACAACGGCGTGATGTTCGTGGGCGTGAACCTGCCGCCGGCCACGACGCTCTATCAGACCGACCTTGTGATGAACCGCATCGACAGCCTCATCGCCTCGCATCCGGCCATCAAGTCGCGCTCCAAACTGACGGGCTTCGGCTTTATCTCCGGCAACGGCAGCTGCTACGGCAACTTCACGCTCAACCTCAAACACTGGGACGAACGGCGCGATTATCCGCTCAGCCGCGTGACGGCCGACCTGAACAAGCTTTTGAAAGAACAAGTGCACGAGGCGCAAATCATGATTTTCTCCCCGCCCATGATTTCGGGTTTCAGCGCCACGAACGGGTTTGAGTTCAGTTTGCAGGACAAACGCGGCGGCGAAATAGAGGATTTCTACAACGTGGCGATGCACTTTATCGACGAATTGGGCAAACGGCCTGAAATCGCGTTCGCGCGCACGTCGTTCAGCCCGCACTTCCCGCAATACATGGTGGATGTGGATGTGCACAAATGCAAGCAGGCCGGCATCGGGCCGTCGGACGTGCTGTCGGTGATGCAGGCTTACTTCGGCGGGCAGTACGTTTCCAACTTCAACCGTTTCAGCAAGCTGTACCGCGTGATGTTGCAGGGTGACCCGACAATGACGACCGACCCCGAAGCCACGAAAAAGGTCTTTGTGCGGACGGCCAAAGGCATGGCGCCCATCGACCAGTTCCTGAAGGTGGAGCGTGTGTATGGCCCCGAAAACATCAACCGCTTCAACCTCTTTACGTCCATTGCCGTGAACGGGATGCCGGCCGAGGGCTACAGCTCCGGCGACGCCATCCGCGCCATCGAGGAAACGGCCGCCTCGGCCCTGCCCACGGGTTACGGCTTCGAATTTTCCGGCATCACGCGCAACGAACAGGAAGCCGGCAATACGGTGGGGCTTATCCTCACGCTCTGCCTCGTGTTCGTCTATCTACTGCTCTGCATCCAATACGAAAGTTACATCCTGCCGCTTTCGGTCATCCTGTCGTTGCCGTTCGGCCTGGCGGGTTCGTTCCTGTTCGTGCGGATGCTCGGCCTGAACAATAATATATACTTACAGATTTCGCTCATCATGCTCATCGGGCTGTTGGCCAAGAACGCCATCCTGATTATAGAATTCGCGTTGCAACGCCGCCGACAGGGGCTGAGCGTCAAGGGGGCGGCCGTGGCGGGCGCCACCGCGCGTTTGCGCCCGATTTTGATGACGTCACTGGCCTTGATATTCGGCCTGCTGCCGCTCGTGTTCTCGGTGGGCGTCGGCTCCAACGGCAACCGCACGATTGGCGCGGGCGCCGTGGGCGGGATGCTCATCGGCATGATCTGTCAGATTTTCATCGTGCCGGTGCTGTTCGTCGTATTCGAGAAGTTGCAGGAGCGGTTCAAGCCGCTGCCGCCGGCCAAGCCCGACGCGCCGGTCATTCCGGTCTATAAATCGGACAACGAAGCGGCCCAGCAATACTATCTGTAAAACGCGACCGCATAAAAAAAGCGGCGCCCGCTTCCCGCGAACGCCGCTTCAACACCGCAAACCTAACGTCAACCGGCGGCTGCCGCCCGTTTTTCCTGACGTTTCCGTTCGTTTTCGTCCAAAATAATCTTGCGCAGACGCAGACTTTGGGGCGTCACTTCCAGATATTCGTCGGGGCCTATATATTCCATATATTCCTCCAACGACATCTTGCGCGGCGGCACGAGCCGCACGGCATCGTCGGCGCCGGAAGCCCGCATATTGGTCAGCTTCTTGCTCTTGCAAACATTGATAACGAGGTCGTCCTGACGGATGTGTTCGCCAATGACCTGCCCCGCATAGACTTCCTCGTTCGCGTCGATGAAGAACGTACCGCGGTCCTGCAATTTGTCAATCGCATACGGGAACGCGTTGCCGGTTTCCATCGCGACGAGCGCACCCGCATTGCGCAAGCCCATCTCGCCTTTCCACGGTTCAAAGCCTTTGAGGCGGTGCGCCATCACGGCCTCGCCTTCCGTGGCCGTAAGCACGTTGTTGCGCAAACCGATTAAACCGCGCGACGGAATCGTGAATTCCAGATGCGCCCGGTCGGCCCGCGTCTCGATGCTGACGATTTCGCCCTTGCGTTGCGTCACCAGTTCGATGACCTTGCCCGAGAAGTTCTCCGGCACCACCACCGTCAGTTCTTCCACCGGCTCGCATTGCTTACCGTCGATTTCCTTCAAGATGACCTTGGGCTGGCCCACCTGCAGTTCATAGCCCTCGCGCCGCATCGTCTCGATGAGTACCGAAAGGTGCAGGATGCCGCGCCCATACACGAGCAGGGCGTCGGGCGAAGCGGTCTCTTCCACGCGCAAGGCCAGGTTCTTTTCCAACTCCTTGAACAGACGGTCGCGCAGGTGGCGCGAGGTCACGAACTTGCCTTCCCGGCCGAAGAACGGCGAGTTGTTGATGGTAAACAGCATACTCATCGTCGGTTCGTCCACGGCAATCGGATCCAAGGCTTCGGGCGCGTCGTAATCGGCCACGGTATCGCCGATATCGAAATTCTCCAAGCCCATGATGGCGCAGATTTCGCCGGCCTCCACGGGCGTCTTGATTTTCTCCTTGCCCAAGCCCTCGAACACATAGAGTTCCTTGATTTTTTCCTTTTGGGTCGTGCCGTCGCGCTTGATGAGCGTGACGTTCTGCCCCGCCTGCAACGTGCCGCGGTGCAGACGCCCTACGGCGATACGGCCGATATAGGACGAATAATCTAAGGACGTAATCATGAGCTGCGTATTGCCCGCCGGCGGTTGGGGCGCCGGGATATGCTTGACGATCAAGTCGAGCAGATACGTGATGTCCTGCGTCGGCGTTTTCCAGTCCGGCCCCATCCAGCCTTGCTTGGACGAGCCGAAAGCCGTCGGGAAATCCAACTGGTCTTCGTCCGCCCCCAGCGTGAACATGAGGTCGAACACCTTTTCCTGCGTCAGTTCGGGTTCGCAGTTGGGCTTATCCACCTTGTTGATGACCACAATCGGTTTGAGGTGCAAGTCCAAGGCTTTCTGCAACACGAAGCGCGTCTGCGGCATCGGCCCTTCGAACGCGTCCACGACGAGCAGCACGCCGTCGGCCATATTGAGCACCCGTTCCACCTCGCCGCCGAAGTCGGCGTGACCCGGCGTGTCGATGATGTTGATCTTGACATCCTTGTAACGGACCGAAACGTTCTTGGCCAGAATCGTAATGCCGCGCTCGCGTTCCAAATCGTTGTTATCCAGAATCAGATCCTGTTTTTCCTGATTGTCCCTAAACAGATTAGCCTGATACAGCATACGGTCAACCAAGGTCGTCTTGCCGTGGTCAACGTGCGCGATAATGGCTATGTTCCTAATCTCAGACATATATACTTATAAGGCTTATTTGCTGTAATCGTAAAATCCGCGTCCGGTTTTACGGCCCAAAAGACCGGCCCGTACCATTTTGCGCAACAGCGGGTGCGGACGGTATTTGTCTTCGCCGAACTCGGCGTGCAACACTTCCATGATGGCCAGGCAAACGTCAAGCCCGATCAGGTCGCCCAAGGCCAACGGGCCCATCGGGTGATTGGCGCCCATCTGCATGGCCGCGTCGATTTCTTCGCGCGAAGCCACGCCGTCGGCCAAAATGCCGATACCCTCGTTGACGAGCGGAATCAAGATACGGTTTACGACGAAACCCGGCGCTTCGTTGACCGAAACCGGCGTCTTGCCCATCTGCTTGGCCAGTTCCGTCACCGTGTCGTGTACGTTCTGCGCCGTAAGCTGTCCCTTGATGATTTCCACCAGCTTCATCATCGGCACGGGGTTGAAGAAGTGCATCCCGATCACCCGTTGCGGATTCGCCACCGACGCGGCCAGTTCGGTAATGGAGAGCGAGGACGTATTGGACGCCAAAATCGCGTCTTCCTTGCACAGGCCGGCCAATTCGGCGAAAATGGTCTTCTTGACGGCCATGTCTTCCGAAATGGCCTCGATGAACAAATCGGCGTCGCGCACGTCGTCGTACGTCAACACCGGCTTGATATGTCCCAAAATCTCGTTTTTCTTCGCCTCTTCCATCTTGCCTTTTTCAACGAGCTTGGACAAGGATTTTTCTACAATCTTGACGGCTTTGTCGAGAGAGGCCTGCGAACGGCCTTTCATATACACATCCATACCGGACTGCGCCATGGCCTGTACGATGCCATGTCCCATCGTGCCGGTCCCTACCACACAGATTTTCATATTGCTGTTATTTTTAATGGTTATTTTCTCCGTTTATTTTTCGCGTGACCCGACGTTTTTGGACGCCTAACGTCCGTTGAACGTCGCCGTCCGCTTGTCCAAAAACGCCCGCATCCCTTCCTTTTGATCCTCCGTCGCGAAGCAGAGTCCGAACAAATTGGCCTCCAACGCGATGCCGCTGTCCATATCCACATCGTAGCCCTTTTGGAGCGCTTCCTTGGCGTAGCGGACGGCGACCGGCGCCTTGGCCGCGATTTTCTCCGCCATGGCCACGGCCGTTTCCAACAAGGCTTCGGGTTCGCAAACGGCATTGACGAGCCCGCAGGCCAACGCATCGGCGGCCGTCACCGGGTCGCCCGTAAAAATCATTTCCTTGGCCTTGCCCAAGCCGACGAGGCGGCTCAGACGCTGCGTGCCCGAAAAACCGGGCGTGATGCCCAGGCCCACTTCCGGCTGGCCGAACTTGGCTTTGGACGAGGCGATGCGGATGTCACAGGCCATAGCCAGCTCGCAACCGCCCCCGAGCGCGAAACCGTTGACGGCCGCAATTACGGGTTTGTTCAGCAGTTCGATGCGGCGGAACACTTCGCTGCCCATTTCGCCGAAAGCCTTGCCGGCCGCGGCGTCCATACCGGCCATCTCGGCGATGTCGGCACCGGCCACGAACGATTTGCCCTCGCCCGTCAGCACGATGGCGCGGGTTTCGGCTTCGCAGGCCGCTTCGGTAAAGGCGGCGTCTAATTCGGAAAGCAGTTCGCCGTTCAAGGCGTTGAGGGCCTCGGGCCGATGAATCGTGATGATCTGCACCGCGCCGCGACGCTCGATCAACAAATATTGATAAGCCATAGTCGTATATTTTAATTAAACCGCATCCTATCTTGCAACATAAGGTGCAAATATACGACTTTATCCACAAAATATCGTGAATTTTCGTTATTTTTGTGGGTAGAATTATAAGCATTATGGCATCTATCGAACAGACCCTGAGCGCCGCCGTGGCGGACATCACGAACCGCTTGTTTTCGCTGGAAACCAAGCCCGAATCGATTTCTTTCCAAAAGACCAAACGCGAATTCGAGGGCGACCTCACGCTCGTGGTCTTTCCGTTTGTCAAAGCGGCGCGCAAAAGTCCGGAAGACACGGCCAAAGCCATAGGCGAAGCCTTGTGCGACAGCTGTCCGCTCGTAGAGAAATTCAACGTGGTCAAAGGCTTCCTGAACCTGAGCCTGCGTTCCGGCCACTGGGTGGAAGCGTTTGAAGCGGAACGGCAGGCCGAATTCGCGCGGCCGGTATGCCCCGACGACGCGCCCACGCCCGACGGACATCCCATCGTCATCGAATACTCGTCGCCCAATACGAACAAGCCGCTGCACCTCGGCCATATCCGCAACAACCTGTTGGGTTGGTCGGTGTCCGAAATCCTGAAAAGCGCCGGCAAAAACGTCAAGAAAGTCAACCTGGTCAACGACCGCGGCATCCATATCTGCAAATCCATGCTCGCCTGGAAACTGTTTTCGGGCGGCGAAACGCCGGCCTCTTCCGGCATGAAGGGCGACCACCTCGTGGGCAAATACTACGTCGTGTTCAGTCAGAAGCTGGCCGAACAGACCAAGGCCATCATGGAGGCGGAAAAAATCGAAAAGGACGAAGCCGAGAACAAGGTGCCGCTGATGTTGCAGGCGCGGGAAATGTTGCGGCTGTGGGAAGCCGGCGACCAAGAGACGCTCGACCTGTGGAACATGATGAACGGCTGGGTTTACGCGGGTTTCCAACAGACCTACGACCGCCTGGGCGTCAATTTCGACAAGACGTATTACGAATCGCAGACCTATCTGTCGGGCAAGGCCATCGTACAGAAAGGCTTGGCCGACGGCGTGCTGGTACGCAAGGAAGACGGCTCGGTATGGGCCGACCTGCGCGACGAGGGCCTGGACGAGAAACTGCTGTTGCGCAAGGACGGCACATCGGTATATATGACACAGGATTTGGGCACGGCCACGTTGCGCAATGAGGAATGGCAGGCCGACCGGCTGATTTACGTGGTCGGCAACGAGCAGAACTACCATTTCGACGTGCTGAAACGGGTGCTGAAGAAACTCGGCTACGCCTGGGGCGACAAAATCGTCCACCTCTCCTACGGCATGGTGGAACTGCCGGAGGGCAAGATGAAATCGCGCGAAGGCACGGTCGTGGATGCCGACGACCTGATGGACAAGATGGAAAGCACGGCCCGCGAAACGACCGAAACGCTCGGCAAGTCGGCCCAACTGCCCGAAGCGGAAGCGCGCGCGCTGTACCGCACGCTGTCGTTGGGCGCGCTCAAATACTTCCTGCTCAAAGTGGATCCGGTCAAGAATATGTTGTTCAACCCCAAGGAGTCCATCGACTTCAACGGCAACACCGGGCCGTTCATCCAATACACGCACGCGCGCATCCGCTCGCTCGGCCGCAAGTTCCACGCCACGACCGGCACGCCCGCCCCGGCGCAGGAGACGCTGTTCGCCTTCAACCCCGCCGACGTAACGCTGTCCGACAAGGAAAGCCAGCTAATCCAGCGGCTGTTGGCCTACCGCGACACGGTAAGCCAGGCGGCCGACCAGTTCAGCCCGGCCATCATCGCGAACTACCTGTTCGATTTGGCCAAGGAATTCAACGGATTCTATCAAGACACGCCCATCCTGCGGGAAGAGAACGAAGCACAGAAACGCTTCCGTCTGGCGTTGGCGCAGCACACGGGCTTCATCCTGAAAAAAGGCCTGCACCTGTTGGGCATCGAAGCCCCCGAAAGTATGTAGGCGCACGGTTTACCCAACCGCCGGCGCCTTGACGTCAAAGCATGAAAAAAGCGGCCCCGTACGGGAGCCGCTTTTTCTTTACGGTCAACCGACCGCTTATTTATACATATCGATGTTTTCCGGAACGAACGTGCGGATATAGGCCGCGTGTTTTTCCACCTCGCAGCGACCGAACTGGATGTAGATTTCGGCCGATTTGCGGAACATTTCGTTGCGGTCGGCGTCCTGCACGAGCAGGTAGCCCATGACGATGTGACCGCCCATTTCCACCAGACGGCGAGCATGGAAGTCGATGAGTTCGTCCGAACCCATGCCCTTGACCTGTTCCACCGCCGTGGCCAACATTTCGGTCATGGATTTGAGCAAGGTCGTCAGATGCGCGAAGTCGGCCTTGACGGGTTTCGCGGCCAGGTCTTCGATATACTTGCCCAGGTTGCCGTTGAGCACGTGACGGATGGCCGCCACCACCTGCAACTGCGACGTCCCTTCGTATATCGTCAGGATGCGGGCGTCACGGTAGAGGCGTTCCACCGGGAAATCCTTCATGAAACCGGTACCGCCGTGTACCTGAACGGCATCGTAGGCGTTTTGGTTCGCATATTCGCTCGAGAACATTTTAAGCACCGGCGTCAGCATATCGGCGTTGCGCTGCGCCAACTTCATGTCGGCACGCTGTTCCGGCGTCAGTTTCTCGCCTTCGTTCATCATGGCCGCATACGACTTGGAAACGTCCACCTGACGCGAGGTCTCGTAGAGCAACGTCCGCGTGGCGTCGGTCTTGGCGCGCATCATGGCCAGCATTTCATAAACGGCCGGGAACTTGATAATCGCCTGACCGAACTGTTCGCGTTCGCACGCATACTTGAAGGCTTCGCGGTAAGCCGCTTCCGAGAGGCCCACCGACTGGGCGCCGACACCCAAACGGGCGCCGTTCATCAGCGTCATCACGTATTTAATCAAGCCCATCTTGCGGTCGCCGATCAGTTTGGCCGGCGCGTTCTCGAACACGAGTTCGCAGGTGGGCGAACCCTTGATGCCCATCTTGTTTTCGATACGGCGTACCTTGACACCGCCCCAGGCCTTGTCGTGTACGAAATACGAAAGCCCGCGGCCATCGCGCGTGCCTTCTTCCGAACGCGCCAACACCAGTTTGATTTCGGCGTCGCCGTTCGTGATGAAACGTTTTACACCGTTGAGCATCCACATCTGCTTGGCCTCGTCGTAGGTGGCCTTGAGCTGAACCGCCTGCAGGTCACTGCCCGCATCGGGTTCGGTCAAGTCCATCGAACAGGTCGCGCCCTGATGGATGCGCGGCAGGAACTCGCGCTTGATGTCCTCGGAGGCGAATTCGTAAATCGTCTCGGCGCAGTCCTGCAAGCCCCAAATGTTGGCGAAACCCGCATCGGCACGCGATACGATTTCGGCCGCCATCACGTAAGGCACCATCGAGAAGTTCAAACCGCCGTAAGCCCGCGGCAACGCGATGCCGTAAACGCCGGCCTGCGTCAGCTTCTCATGGTTCATGCGCGTACCGTCGGCATAACGCACGCGGTAGTTTTCTACGGAAGGGCCCTGATGGTCAACGTCCTCGGCATTGGCCGCCAACACATTGCCGGCGATGTCGCCGATGATTTCCATCACCTTGCCGTAGTTGTCCATCGCGTCTTCGAAATCGCGCGGCGCGTAATCGTATTGGTCTTTTTCCTTATATTGGCGTTCCTTCATATCCACGCATTTCTGCATATCCGGATGCTGCAGGTGAAACGCCAGGGCTTCGTTATCGCTGTAAAAATTCATGGTCTTCCTTTTTAAGTGTTTGTACCAACCGCCGGTTCCGACTATTTCGAACGGGCTTTATAATATTGAATCATTTTCGGCAACACGTCCTGTACGCTCCCCACGATAACGTAGTCGGCTATCGCGTTGATGGGCGCGTTCGGATCCGTATTGATGCTGATGATTTTGGCCGACTGGTCCATACCGGCTCTGTGCTGCACCGCGCCGGAGATACCGCACGCGATATAGAGTTTAGGACGTACCGTTACGCCGGTCTGACCGATCTGACGTTCGTGTTCGATGAAACCGCCGTCCACGGCCGCACGCGTGGCCCCCACTTCGCCGCCGATGGTCTCGGCCAATTCGAACAGCAGGCGGAAATTCTCTTTCGAACCCACGCCGTAGCCGCCGGCCACGATAATCTGCGCGCCCTTGATGTTGACTTTCTGCGCCTCTATCTGACGGTCGATAATCTGGCAGACGAAATCGGCGGGCTTCGTATAGTGCGCCACGTCTATCGGTTTCAACACGCCCTTATAATCGGCCTTGTAGATTTCCTGTTTCATGACGCCCTCGCGCACCGTCGCCATCTGCGGACGGGTTTCGGGGTTCACGATCGTGGCGATGATGTTGCCGCCGAAAGCCGGACGGATTTGATACAGCAGGTCTTTGTATTCCTTGCCGCTCTTGGCGTCGGTGTGGTCGCCGATTTCGAGGCTCGTGCAGTCGGCCGTCAAGCCGCAACGCAGGGCCGAAGAAACGCGCGGCGCCAGGTCACGCCCTACGGAGGTGGCGCCGAACAGCGCGATATCCGGTTTCAAATCGTTGAACAAGCCTACGATAATGGCCATATGCGGCAGGGTCGTATAGGGGAACAGACGCGCATCGTCGGCATAATGGATGACATCCACACCGTAGGGATACAGTTTCGCCTCCAGGTTCTGCACGCCATGCCCCAAGACCACGGCTTCCAATTTCAAATTCAGACGGTCGGCCAGCTTGCGCCCTTTCGAAAGCAGTTCCAGACTGACTTCCGCCACCGTCTTTTCTTCCGTTATTTCGCAGTAAACAAAAACGTTACTCATAATCTTCAATTTTTCTATGTTCGAGACCCTATCCGATAACGTGGGTCGCCATCAATTCCTGAATCAACGTGTCAATCGCCTCGTCGGAAGCCGTCATAACCGTGGCTTCCTTATGCGCCAGCACCACGTTGTCAACTTTCTTCACCTTGGTCGGCGAGCCGGACAGGCCCAAACGTTCCGGTTCCGCATCTAAATCCGCCGCCGTCCATTCGCCGATTTGCAGATAGGGACGGTTGTTCAGAACTTCCGTATAGTCGGAACCGCGCTGCTGCGCCTCGCTCGGCGTGGCCGCGTTCTTGTACTTCATGACGCGGACGGCATGACGCGGACGGCATTCCTGCGCCGAACCGTGTACCGTCACGAGACAGGGCAAGGGCGACTTGACCGTTTCCACGCCGCGTTCCAGACGCCGTTTAACCGTCACGTCCTTTTCCGTAATGTCAATCAGTTCTTCGGCATACGTAATCTGCGGCATATTCAGTTTTTCAGCCGTTTGCGGGCCTACCTGCGCCGTATCGCCGTCGATGGCCTGACGCCCCGAAATCAAGACTTGGAACGGTTGCAGTTTCTTCAACGCCATGCTCAACGTATAAGACGTGGCCAGCGTATCCGCCCCCGCAAACTTCATGTCGCTGACCAGATAACCGCCGTCAGCGCCGCGGTACATGGCCTCGCGGATGATTTCCGACGCACGGGACGGGCCCATCGTCAGGACCAACACCTCAGCGTCCTTTATCTTCTCTTTCATTTGGATAGCCATCTCCAACGCGTTCAAGTCCTCCGGATTGAAAATAGCCGGAAGCGCCGCGCGGTTAATCGTGCCGTCCGCCTTCATCGCGTCCTTCCCCACATTGCGGGTATCGGGCACCTGTTTGGCCAAGACCACAATTCTGAAACTCATATTATTTTTGTTTTGGGTTTGTCAATCGTTTTTTACCAAGTTGCAAATATAACATTTATAATAATAATTTACTACCTTTGCATGCTTCTTTATACGAACCATGTCCGATACGAACCACAAAAACAAGGGCAAAGAACGTTGTTCGTTCTGCAACCGCCCGCTTTCGGAAACGGAGACCTTCGCCCTCGGCCACGACGGCGCGCGCCTCTGTACCCACTGCGCCCAAGAGGTGCATCTGCTGTTCAAGCAACAGGAGGAGGCCGTCAACGGCAAAGGCAAGCGGAACCACGCGCCCGTTGAGAAACTGGTTCTCAAGACGCCTGCGGAAATCAAGGCCTTCCTCGACCTGTACGTCATCGGACAGGACGCGGCCAAGAAAACGCTCTCGGTGGCGGTCTATAACCACTACAAACGGCTCAACTACGCCATGGACAAGGCGGCCGACGATGTGGAAATCGACAAATCGAACATCATCCTGCTCGGCGAGACCGGCACGGGCAAAACGCTGTTGGCCCGCACGATCGCCCGTCTGTTGGACGTTCCGTTCTGCATCGCCGACGCCACGGTCTTGACCGAAGCCGGCTACGTGGGCGAAGACGTGGAAAGCATCCTGACGCGCCTCCTGCAGGCGGCCGACTACAATGTGGCGGCGGCCCAGCGGGGCATCATCTTCATAGACGAAATCGACAAAATAGCGCGCAAGTCGGCCAACCCGTCCATTACGCGCGACGTTTCCGGCGAAGGCGTGCAACAGGCCTTGCTCAAACTGCTGGAAGGCACGACGGTCAACGTACCGCCCAAAGGCGGCCGCAAGCACCCCGACCAGGAATTCATCGCCGTGGATACGCGCCATATCCTGTTCATCGCCGGCGGCGCGTTCGACGGCATCGAACAGCATATCGCCTCCCGCCTCCGCACGGCGGCCATCGGATACAAGAACCGCGACCTCCAACAAGTTGACCGCAACAACCTGCTCGACTACGTGGCGCCGCAGGATTTGAAACGCTTCGGGCTGATTCCCGAAGTCGTGGGCCGTTTTCCGGTGCTCTCGCACCTCAACCCGTTGAAAGAAGCCGATTTAAGGCGCATCCTGACCGAACCAAAGAACGCCTTGACCAAACAATACACGCAGTTGTTGGCCATGGACGGCGTAACGCTTGCCTTTGAACCGGAAGCCTTGGATTTCCTGGCCAAGACGACGGTGGAATACAAACTCGGCGCACGCGGGCTGAGGGCGTTGATGGAAAAGGTAATGGAAGACCTGATGTTCGACCTGCCCTCCCAACCGGCGCCGCCCGCCACGTTTACCGTAACGCAGGCGATGGTGGAAGAGCGCCTGCAACCCCATTTGATGCAAAACCTATAAACCCATTGTAGCGTCCGATGTTTCCGCAAATTTTCATACGGTGTTGTCTGACGGCCTGTCTGCTGATCGCCGGTTTTGCCGGCGGCGCCGGACACGCCCAGACGCAGTTTCTGCCCGTATTGACGGCGGAGGCGCCGACCGACGCGACGACCGATGCGGCGGAACTGCCGAAAGCCATCCGTATAGACTACAATGCCAACGTGATTTGCTACGGTGACTCCGTCCAATTGAAAGCGATTTATGACGAATACGGCCCCATCAGCCGTCTCCGTTGCGACTGGTTCTACAACGGACAGAAATTCGAAGCCGACTCCAACCAAACCCGCATCGTCTTCTCCCCCTCGTCCAACAACATCCGCATCTGGTTCGCGCTGTACGACGACAACCTTTTGGTGGGTTCGGACACGATGATGTTGTATGTGACCGACGCCCCGACGGGCTACACGATGCAACACGACACGATTTGCCGCGGCGACGAAGCCACGGTGGGCGTGGCGGGCGATGTGGGCGGCAGCGCGGGCAGCTACTGGGCCTGGAGCACGACCGGTACGACGCAGTTCATCAACGACCGGCCGCTGGTCTCGACCGACTACCCCGTCCAGTTCTCGCAATACCCTATTAAGGAATACGGTTATAAGAACCATTGCTATTCAACCGATACCGCCCACGTGGAGGTACTGACCGAACCCGACGTCACGATTACGGGCGACTCCACCGTCTGCGTCGGCAACAATACGGTCGTCGAACTCGGCGGCGCCAGCGACATCCTGTGGAGCGACGGTTCGACCGACGCCGTCTATCATGTGAACAACCTTCAAAGCGACCTCATCCTGCAAGTGCGGGTCACCGACCGGTTCGGATGCCGTGGCGTGCGCAAATGGCAAATCAAGGCGGTGGAACGGCCGCAAGGCGAAATCGGGGCTTCGCGCGACACGCTGAACCTCGGTGAAGAAGTCTCGGTATGGATCGCCTACACGAATGCCGACAGTACGGTTTGGTTCAACCAGGCGGAAGAAGATACCCTTTCGTTCTATCCCAAACAGAGCATGGATATCTACGCCGACCTCTACATCGGCCTGCACAGTGGCGGTTGCACGAACCGGATTTACAAACACCTCCAGGTCGAAAACAATCTGAAAGTACATTTTCCGACCGGCTTTAAAATAGACGGTGTTAGCCGCGAATACAAACCCATCGGCATCATAGAGTCCAACAAATCGTATTATTTCGCGATTTTCAACCGCAACGGCATGCGTCTGTTCGAAACCCGCGACCTGAACGTGGGCTGGGACGGCAAATACAAGGGCGAATGGGTACATCCGGGCGTTTACGTCTATTATTATAAAGAGACCTACGACCGTTTCACGACCGAAGTCAACGGCACGATTACCGTGGTCAAATAGCCACGGGCCTACACTTATGAGCCGTTCTTTCTGCCGCATTCCCGTCTTCATTCCGCAATTAGGCTGCCGCTTCGCCTGCAGTTACTGCAATCAGGCGGCCATTACGGGCGTGACGCAAGCCCCGCCGCCCGAGCACATCGACCGTATCGTGACGCAGCACCTCGCCACGCTCGGCGCGGACAGACAGGCCGAAATCGCCTTTTTCGGCGGCACGTTCACGGCCCTGCCCGCCGCACTGCAGGAACTGTATCTGCAACGGGCCGCCCGCTACCTGCAAACCGATCCGCGCGTAAAAGCCATCCGATTCTCCACCCGCCCCGACGGCATAGACGCGGCCATGCTGCCGGTGTATAAACGCTATGGCGTCCGGACGATTGAACTCGGCGCACAGAGCCTGCACGACGACATTTTGGAAGCGGTACGGCGCGGCCACCGGCGAGCGGACGTGGAGACGGCCTCGGCGCGTATTTTGGACGCCGGACTGCGGCTCGGCCTGCAAATGATGATCGGCCTGCCGGGCGACAGCCTGCCCCGCAGCATGGAGACCGCCCGCCGCTTCATCGACCTGGGCGCGACGGAGACCCGCATCTATCCGACGCTCGTTATGGAAAAGACGCTGTTGGCGGAACAATACCACGCCGGCGCCTATCGGCCGCTACCCTTGGAAGAGGCCGTGGACTGGTGCGCCGAACTCATCCCGCTGTTTGAGGCGGCCGGCGTGCGGATTCTGCGCGTGGGGCTGCATCCGTCGGAGGAACTGACCGCCGGCGCGGGCCTCGTGGCGGGGCCGTTCCATCCGGCCTTCCGCGCCTTGGCCGAAAGCGCGATTTGGGGACATATCTGGCGTGGGGCGGACTTCGGACAGGCGCCGGCAAGCCGCCCGCGCCTCAAGCTATGGGTCGCGCCCAACCAAGTCAACGTGGCCAACGGGCATCACGGCGAGAATAAACGCTATCTGGAAACCCGATTCCGCAAAGTGTCGATTTACGCCGACCCCGCTTTGGCCGGCCGCCAATACCGCAGCGCCTTATGTTCTTAGCCGACAAACGATTGGGAGCCGAACGGCTCTACGCCTTGGCCGAATACGACGAGGTGCTGCCGTTCGAAACGGAAGGCATCGTCTATGACGCCGTGTCCGGCCATCCCGATATCTTCGTCTGCCCGCTGCCGCACGAAATCGTCGTGGCCCCCAACCTGCCGGCGCGGTGGACGGACAGCCTGCGGCGGTTCACGACGAGGCCCGTCGTGCCGGGTCAAAGCCCGGTGGGCAACGCCTACCCCGCCTCCGCCCGCTACAACCTCGGCTTCTCCGAAGCGGCCTGCGTGGGCGGCGCGCAGACTGACCCGTATTTGGCGGATGCGGCCCGCAAGGCGAGCCGGCAATGGATTTCGGTCAAACAAGGCTACGTACGTTGCAACTTACTTTGGATTGGGTCGGACTTCGTGACCTCAGACCGCGGCATCGAAAAGGCGCTGCGCGCCACCGGCCACAGCGGCCTGTGGGTTGACCCCGCGCCCGTCCTGCTGCACGGGTTTCCCTACGGCTTTATCGGCGGCTGCGCCGGCACGGACGGGCGGCACCTCTTTTGGACCGGCGCGCTCAAACACCTCGGCGCCGAAACGGCGCAAGCCCTGCGCGCCTTAGCCGAAAAAAAAGGCCTTGAGACCGTCGAACTGTCCCAAGGCCCGTTGATAGACGGTGGCGGTTTAATCCGCATCTAAACCGCCCGCTTATTTTCCCAACAATTTGAACATCTGTTTTTTGTAAGCTTCCACGCCCGGCTGGTCGAACGGATTGACGTGCATCGAATAGCCGCTCAACGCGCAGGCCGTCTCGAAGAAATAAATCAGACGTCCCAGCACTTCTTCGTCCAGCACCGGCAGGATGACGCGCGCCACCGGCACGCCCCCTTCCGCGCTGTGCGCCATACATGTGGCCTCCTCGGCCTTGGCGTTTACATACGACAAGCGGCGGCCGGCCACGAAGTTCATGCCGTCGCCGTTCTCGGCGTCGGTAGGAATCTCAACCGTCTTATGCCCCTGCGCCAACGAGAGTACGGTTTCGCAGAGCATACGCGGCCCCTGTTGGATATACTGCCCCATCGAATGCAGGTCGGTCGTAAACGAGACGGAAGCCGGGAACAGGCCCTTGCCCTCCTTGCCCTCGCTCTCGCCGTAGAGTTGTTTCCACCACTCGGCCATGTAAATCAGGCGCGGGTCGTAATTGACAAGCAGTTCCACGCCCAAGCCGTGGCGGTAGCACCACTGGCGGTAGTAGGCGTATTGCAGGCTCAGGTTGCGTTTAAAATCGTCGCCGGCGGCGGCCACGTCCCCGGCTTCGGCGGCCGCGCCCCGTACCAGGGCCTCGATGTCGATACCCGCCACGGCCAGCGGGAACAGGCCCACCGGCGTCAGCACCGAAAAGCGGCCGCCCACGTTGTCTGGCACGACGTAGGTCGTATAGCCCTCACGATCGGCCAACTGCCGCATCGCCCCCTTGCGCGCGTCGGTAATGGCCACGATGCGCGTGCGCGCCTCCTCCTTGCCGTATTTCTTTTCCAGATGCGCCCGCAGCAGACGGAACGCGATGGCGGGCTCGGTCGTTGTGCCCGATTTGGAAATGATGCAGATGCTGTAATCCTTGCCGTCGAGATAGGTCAGCAACTCGTGCATATAGTCTTCGCTCAGCTGATGGCCGGCATAGAGGATTTCGGGGCCGCCGGGCATAGAGAGTGACAAGGCCGGCTTCAAGGCCTCGATGATGGCCTTGGCCCCCAGATACGAGCCGCCTATGCCGATGCAGACGAAGGCCTGCGACTTGGCGCGCAGTTCGGCCGCCCGCTTCCGCATGGCCTGCAGTTCCGCCGCCGCGGTCTGCACCGGCGTGTCGAGCCAGCCCAAGAAGTCGTTGCCCGCCCCTTGGCGGCCTTGCAACGTATGCCAGGCCTGGCGCAATTCATCGGCCAACTGCCGGCAGTCGGGGCACGCGGGCGCGCCCTGCATGACCTGCTGCACGGCCTGTCCCGCCTGCAACGCATACGTAAAATCCAATGCGAGTGTTTTTGTTTCCATAGTCTTCTGATTTTGTGATTGCCTATTTGCGATACTGCAAATATAACGATTTTTTCCATGCGGAATGTCCCCAAAATATCCTATCTTTACCATCGGATTCAATTCTATTAATCATGGCTTGTTCATCCGACTTCATTGCTGATATATGCAATATGCTGGCACCGCTCGGCGAGGCCCGCAGCCGCAAGATGATGGG
This sequence comes from uncultured Bacteroidales bacterium, assembly GCA_947174375.1. Classification (GTDB taxonomy): domain Bacteria; phylum Bacteroidota; class Bacteroidia; order Bacteroidales; family P3; genus CAMXAS01. The sequence goes on along the minus strand of CAMWIS010000009.1, from coordinate 1,065 downwards.
GGATTATGTGATTTACCTGAATGAGAAATGCGTCATCACGGCTTGCGACAACACGGCGTATGTCAAGAAGTTGCCCTGCATCGCCGACCTGATGGCCGACGCCGAATGCGGCACGCCCTACCCCGGCGCCAAAGAAGCCTATATCCTTGACATCTACAACCGCGGCAAGGCGCTCAAAGTCATAGAAACGCTTTGGGACGCCCTCCCGTTTCCCAAACCTAAAAAGAAATAATACCCTTATGCCATATATCAGTTTTGAAAGCGGTCAACTGACCGCCGAGCAGAAAAAACAACTGATTGAGCGGCTTACGAAGACCGCCGCCGAGATACTCCATATCCCGGAGCCGTTTTTCACCGTAACGATCAAGGAATTGCCGGATGAAAACTTCGGCATCGGCGGCCGCTCCATTGATGAAATCAAACGGAATTACAAACCATGAAAGTTATCGGCATCAACGGAAGCGCCCGCAAAGACGGAAACACAGCCATTCTAATTCATAAGGTGTTCGAGGAGCTCAACAATGCGGGCATTGAAACCGAACTGATACAGTTGGCCGACCATGAGATACAGCCTTGCCGCGCTTGCTTCGCCTGCAAGGGTCAAGGCAACTGCGCGTTAAAAAACGACGGTTTTGCAGCGATATTCCGTAAATTGGCGGAAGCCGACGGCCTGATACTCGGCTCGCCCGTTTATTCCGCCGACGTATCGGCCAAGATGAAGGCCTTTTTGGAGCGCGGCGGCGTGGTGGTCGCCACCAATCCGGGCCTGTTGCGCCACAAGGTCGGCGCGTCCGTGGCCGCCGTCCGTCGCGGCGGAGGCCTCACCGCCGTCGATACGATGAACCATTTTATGCTCAATAAAGAGATGGTCGTGGTGGGTTCGACGTATTGGAATATGGTCTATGGCAAAAACATCGGCGAGGTGCTCAACGATGAAGAAGGCATGGCCAATATGCGCAATTTAGGTGAAAATATGGCCGTTATCCTTAAGAAGATAAAGAAATAACCCTCATTATGGATAGACATTCTGAAATACGGAACGCTTACAAGCATATGGGCGGCGAC
>CAMWIS010000008.1 GCA_947174375.1 uncultured Bacteroidales bacterium | reverse complement strand
ACAATCTCCCTTATTTGCCCCAAACGTTCATAAATCAAACTCAAAATGGAATCCCTATCAACACTATCCGTCACGACCTCTTCTTGACCTTGAACGCAAGCCATCATCATGGCAAAACCAATGACCATCATTATCCGTTTCATCTTGAGTTGCATTTGATTCAGTTATAACATTGCAAATTTCGGATTAACAAATATAGTCTTTCTTGGCGAAACAGGGATTCCTACTTACCATCAAGTATGTCTTTGAGAAGAAGCCCTAACGAGAGTAGCCCTCCCATACAAATCATAAAGATCACATCAAATGATACACCTAGTAACCACAAAATAATTGCTATTCCGGCAATAAATCCAATTGCAGGAAGTGCCCTTTGCCAAAAATCTTTACGTTTAGTTGTCCTGCTCTTGAATGGTTCTTTCTTTACATTTTGTGCAGATTTCTTATGTTCCTCTTTATTAGTAAGTATATCAATAGGACTTGCTGTTGTCATATTATATACTCTGTTATAGGCTGCCTTTTTAGGATTTGCCCAACCCATACCACGCTTACCATAGTTGGGCACAATCTCACGCATCAACGCACGTTTAGCCGCCCCTTTTGTCATCGCAGACAAACTGCGTTTGAACGATGGTGTTCTGAAACCAAATTTCATATATCGTTTGGCTTATTGTTTTTCATATTATACCCTCACTTCCCAATACAAAACCGTCCGAATATCGTTCCCAGCAGTTCGTCGGGATAGACCTCGCCGGTGATTTCGCCGATGTGGCGGAGGGCTTCGCGGATGTCTTGCGCCAACAGGTCGCCGCTCAGGTTGGCGTTCAGGCCGGCCAAGACGCGGTCGAGGGTGTCGGCCAGGCGGCCCAGCACCTCGTAGTGGCGGGCGTTGGTCAATATGACGGTATCGCCGTCGGGCATGGGCGGCAACAGCTCCCGCAGGGCACCTTCCAACAGGTCTATTCCCTGCCGCTCCCGCGCCGACAGATAGACGGTGTCCGCGTCGCGGCCGGCCGCCCGTCCCGCCGCATCCACCTTGTTTGCTACGAATAAGATACGCGGTTCCGACATCGCAGCAACCGAAGCCGAACCGCCAGCAACCGTCGCCGCCGAAGCCCCGGGTTCCAACCGCCGCAGCCACGCGGCCGCCTCCGCCCGCGCCTCGTCCAACGTCATCGCCGCCGCATCGAACAGGTAGAGCCACGCCCGCGCCGTGCGCATCTTCTCCACCGTGCGCCTGATGCCCATGCGTTCCACCTCGTCCCGCCCCTCGCGCAACCCCGCCGTGTCGATGAAACGGTAGCGCACGCCCGCGCATTCCCACACTTCCTCTATCGTGTCGCGCGTGGTGCCCGGGATGTCGCTCACCAGCGCCCGCTCCTCGCGCAGCAGCGCGTTCAGCAGCGTCGATTTGCCGGCGTTGGGCCGCCCGATGAGCACCACCGGCACGCCCTCTTTCAGCGCCAGACCCGTGGCGAACGTCCGCCGCAGGGCCGCCACGCGCGCCCCCGCCTCGTCCAACAGCGCCCGCAGCGCCTGCCTATCGGCGAACTCCACGTCCTCTTCGCTGAAATCCAACTCCAACTCCACCAAGGCCGCGAACTCGACGAGCCGCGCGCGCAGGGCCGCCATCTCGTCGGAGACGCCTCCCCGCAGCTGCCGCCACGCCAAGTCGTGGGAGGCCTTGTTTTCGGAGGCGATGAGGTCGGCCACGGCCTCGGCCTGGCTCAAATCCATCTTGCCGTTCAGGAAGGCGCGCTTCGTGAACTCGCCCGGCTCGGCCATGCGCGCGCCCGCGTCGGTCAGCGCCGACAGCAGCCGCCGCACGATATAGGGCGACGCATGACAGGCCAGCTCCACGACGTCTTCGCCCGTATAGGAACGGGGCGCGCGGAACAGCGTCACCACGCCTTCGTCCAACACCTCTTCCGCCGCGCCGCCCGCCGCCACAAAGGCCGCGAACCTGACGCTGTGCGACGCCATGTCGGCCACGCCGCCGCGACGGCAACGCACCACCTTGTCCGCAATCTTTACGGCCTGCGGGCCGCTGACCCGGACTACACTGATGCCACCGCTGCCCGACGGCGTCGCGGTGGCACAAATGCTGTCTTCCATTACTTGTTGTAGCGTTCCTTCAGTTTCTCGATTTGTTTCTTGAGCGCGTCCAGGCACAGATCCACGGCTTCTTCGAACGTGTCGCACTGCTTGGAGGCAAACAGTTCCTCGCCGCTCGCCAACACGCGCACTTCGCCTATCTTGTTCATCTCGGACTGGTCTTTATCCACCTTCAGCGTCACTTCCGCCTTCATCGCCTGCGGCAGGAAGGTCGCCACCTTCTTCATCTTCTTTTCGATAAATTCCACCAACTTCTCATCGGCTTTGAATTTGACCGCATTCACCATGATTTCCATAACTGTCCTTTCTTTTAAGGGTTTATATATCCGTTTTCAGGCCTTCGGATGCGCTTCCGCATAGGCCTTCTTCAGTTTCTCGATTGTGTTGTGCGTGTAAATCTGCGTCGAAGCCAGGCTACTGTGGCCCAACAGCATCTGCACGGCGTTCAGGTCGGCGCCCTCGTTGAGCAGATGCGTGGCGAACGTGTGCCGCAGCACGTGCGGGCTGCACTTCTCGATGGTCGTATATTTGCGCAGGCACGTGTGCACGAGGCGATAGACATACGAGCGCGACAGCGGTTGCCCCGACAGCGTCATAAAAAACGTTTCGCCCGCCAAGGCGCCCACTTCTTCGGTGCGCAGCCGCCGGTAAACGGCTATGGCCTCACAGAGCGAGGCGTGCAGCGGTATCTGCCGCTCCTTGTTGCGTTTGCCCAACACCGTCAGCACGGCCTGCCGCGCATCCACCTTGCGGTCTTGCAACGACAGCAGTTCGGCCGACCGCATCCCCGTGCCGTAAAACAGCTCTAAAATCAGATAGTCGCGATAGGTCTCGAACGGGCTTTTCCGCTTGGGTTTCCGCCCCGTGACGTTGGCTTTGATTGCGGTTTCCGGGTGACCCGACGGGCTGGCCGGCGCCAGGGGCTGCCCCGACGCGCCGACGGCTTCCTCCCGCGTGAGTTGCGCCATGCCGCCCTCCTCCACGAAAAAGACGAGCCGTTTGCCCGCCTTGGGCAACGGCAGCCGCAGGGCCGGGTTGGACTTCAGCCGCCCCGCCTTCATCTCGTGACGGAAGAACGACCGCAACGCCGACACCTTGCGCCGGATGCTGTAAGGCGCCATCCTGCGTTCCGCCAGCCACGCCACATACGAGCGCAGACGCAGCCGGTCGGCCTCCGCCCAGGATTCATCCCCGAAAGTCTCTTGAACATAGGCCGAGAACTCGGCCAAATCGCGGCGATAGGCCTCCACGGTCAATGGCGAATAGCGCTTTTCCGCTTTCAGATAGTCCAAAAACCGCGCCACCCCATCCTGCATACCGCTATGTCGCCCGTCGCTTTCCATACCATAAAGGTAGTAAAAATTGAGCACATAGCCAAATGGAATCGCCCGCTACGCCAAATATTTGGCCAGCAGGTAGCCGCCGCCCATCAGCCAGATATACAGGATAAAGGCCAGTAGGAACGGTTTGAAGCCGGCTTTCTTGAACTTGTCGAAGCTGGTTTCCGCCCCTAAGGCCGTCATGGCCATCGTGAGCATGAACGTGTCGAGCTGGTTGATGCCGTTGACGAGCGTGTCAAGCCAAACGAGGTTTTGGGGCAGCAGGGAGTTGATGCCAATGACAAGCAGGAATCCGAACGCGAACCAAGGAATCGTGATTTTTGTTTTTTCGGGTGACCCGACGGGCGTGGCCGTGGCCGGTACCGCCTTGACGCCCCGCGCCAGCGCGAAGCCCATGATGACCAAGACCGGCGCCAGCAGCATGACGCGGATCATCTTGACGATGATGGCCGGGTCGGCGATTTCAGCGCCCATCGCGTTGCCCGCCCCCACCACGTGCGCCACCTCGTGCAACGTGGCCCCGGTGTAGAGCCCCATCTGCTCGGGCGTCAGGTCGAACAGCCCCACGCGGTACAAGACCGGATAGATGAACATCGACAGCGTGCCGAAGATGACGACGGTGGAAACGGCCACGGCCGTCTTGTGCGGTTCGCCCTTAACCACGGGTTCGGCGCCCAACACGGCCGCCGCGCCGCAAATCGCGCTGCCGGTCGAAGTCAACAGCGACAAATCGCGGTCCATCTTCAACAGCTTGCCCACGAGCAGGCCAAAAAATATCGTGACGGTGACGACGATGCAGTCTATCAGGATGGCCGGGCCGCCGATGGCCACGACGCTCTGGAACGTGAGCCGGAAGCCGTACAGGATGATGCCGGCGCGCAGAATCTGTTTGGTGCAGAACTGGATACCGGGCACCCAGGTGGCGGGCAGATGGTTGCGCAGGCTGTTGGCGTACAGCATACCGAGGATGATGCCGACGATGAGCGGGCTGAACGACAGCCGTTTGACGAATTCGAATTCCGCGATGTAAAAGGCGGCGCACGAGAACAGCGCAATCAGCAGGATGCCGTGCAATACATTGGCTCTTTGTTCGCTTATCATGATAACGGGCTTTAAATGATGGATGCAAAGGTACTACTTTTCGCTTTATTTTCCGTAACTTCGCGGCCGCGAACGGGGAGGTTCTCCGCTTCGGAAAAATACCATGACGATGGACTTAAAACGGATGACCGAACAGGTCTGCGACCTGTGCCGCGAAGTGGGCGCTTTCATCGACGAACAGGCCCGCCGGTTCGATACGGCCAAAGTGGAATTCAAAGGGCCGCACGATTATGTAAGCTATGTGGACAAGACGTCCGAACAACGGCTCACGGAGGGCCTTTCGCGCATCCTGCCCGAAGCCGGCTTTTTGGCCGAGGAAGGCACGCGCAAGGAGGGCGACCGCTTTACGTGGATTATCGACCCGCTGGACGGCACCACGAACTTTATCCACAGCGTGCCGGTCTATGCCATCAGCATCGCGCTCCTGGACAAGCAAGCCTCGGTCGCCGGCCCGTCGGCGCCCCTGGCGGAGGGCGGCATCGTATTGGGCGTCATCTATCATGTGCCCATGCGCGAGCTATTTTACGCCTGCACGGGCGAACCCACGCGCTGCAACGGCCGCGAGGCCCGCGTCAGCCCGATGGCTTCGTTCGACAACGCGCTGTTGGCCACGGGCTTCCCCTACTACGACTACAGCCGTCTGCCCGCCTATATGAAACTGCTGGAATATACGATGCTGCACACGGCCGGCATCCGCCGCTTAGGCTCCGCGGCCCTTGACTTGGCCTATGTGGCCTGCGGCCGTTGCGAACTGTTCTACGAATACGGGCTGCGTCCCTGGGATGTGGCGGCCGGGCTGTTCCTCGTACAGCAGGCCGGCGGCACCGTCACCGACTTTTCGGGCGGCGGCCGCTACTTGTTCGACAAAGAGATTGTGGCGACGAACGGGCCGCTGCACGCGCCCTTCTTGGATTTGCTCAAGCAGCACGGCTTGGACGCCAAGGCCTAAGGCTGCACCTCGCCGATTTCGACGAGTTTGTGCACGATGGCGTAGATGGTCAGACCCGCCGGGCTGTGAATCTGCAACTTGCCGGCGATGTTCTTGCGGTGCGTCATGACCGTATGCGTGGAGATATTCAGTTTGTCGGCGATTTGCTTGTTCGTCCACCCCTTGACCACGCCGATGATGATGTCTTTCTCGCGCGGGCTCAGCATCTGCGCCGCCTCCGGCTTTTCTTCCGTCCGCAACACCGCTTCCAGTTTCTCCTTGATGGTTTCGGCGCTGTCGTAAATCGAGACGGCCGTATCGTAATGCTGCAACACCTGCCTATCGCCCAACACCGTCTGCAAGGCCACGGTCCGGCAAGACGGGCAACCCGCCTCCTGCAACAGGCTGTCGGGCCGTTGCAGCCCTAACCAGTTAGGGTTGATAATCAGCAAATCCGGCTTCTGCCGTTTGAGTTGCACCGGCAACAGGGCCATGTCCGTGATTTCGGAAACCTCCATGCGCAGGTCGCTCATCCGCTTCAACACCGCCATGAGCCCGCTCCGGACAATGACCGACGATTCGGCTACCACCGCTTGTAATCGCGTATTCATAGGTTCAGGCTTTGGAGGTTCTCAGACTTTCCTGTATCCGGATGGCCGGCACATACAGTTCGTTTTCCACGGCGTTGTGCAGGCGCAGGTCGGAAGCGCAGTTGAAGATGTCGTAAAGCAGGCTGTTGATTTTGACGCTGCTTTGCGCCGGATAATATTTGATGATGAGATTCTTGAATTCCGTCAGCTTGTTTTCCACATGGTCGTGGTGCTTCGAGAAGATGGCGATTTCGTAGCCCACGGGACGGCCCTTCGCCTTCAACAGCGTTTCCACATACGGGAACACGATTTCGTCCTCGTAGTTCATGTGCTTGCGCACCTCATCCACGTATTCGTCGTAGAAGCGCATCATCAGCCGCGCGATATGCCGGCGGTCTTGCCCGTCGTCGCCCTTGGGCCGTCCGGCTTCGGGTTCGGCCAACAGCTCGCCCTCCATGATTTCGACCAATTTGCGGCGGATGGCCGGCAAACGGTATTCGAGGAAATAGACGTGCGAATGCCGCAGGAAATCGGTCAGCGCAGGAATCGAAATAGCCCCCTTGACCGCCTCCGACGGCTGTTCTTCATTCACAAACAGGTTGACGATGGCCAAAAACGTGTCGGGATCTACGCCCCGTTCGCGGCAAACCGCCTCCACCGTCTTTTCGCCGAAGCCGATAGGAATATCGAAGATGCTTAGAATCAGCAGCATGGCATAATTCTCGCAAATCAACGCCCCCATCTCGTCTTCTTTCTTATACAATCCGACGTTATACATAAGCCGTCATTTTACCATGCAAATATAAGTTTTTTTCGGGTGACCCGACGCTCGACCCGACCCTATTCGGGCACGTAGATGATTTCGCCGCTCTCCAACTCGTAGGCGATGCCCACGCGCCGGCCGCGCGACGACTTGTCCTGCGTGCGTTCGTCCGAAGCCTTGTACTTCTCTATTTTCTCGCCTTTCTTCGTGATGATTTCCATCTGTTCCGTGCCCGGATTCTTGACCATCGTGAAGTCCTCCTGCGAGAAGATTTCGGTCATATTGAAGCGCGTCACCAAGGCCACCATCAACGCCACGGCGAACACCATGGCCACGTCGAACAGGTTGGTCAGCACCGACAGCGGGTCGTCGTCGGCGCCGTCGGCTTGCAACAGGCGTCTCTTACGGCTCATGCCAGGCCTCCTTTCAGCTTTTCGGCCACATAGGTCAACAGGTTCATTTCGCCGGCCACCCAGCGTTGACGCGCCTGCAACGTGATAAAGCCGACGGCGCCGATAATGAGGCCGACCACGGTGGTGGCGAAGGCTACCTGCATATTGGAGGCCATCGAAGCCACGTCGCCCGTCGCCAGGCCCAGCAAGGCCGGCCCCATCGGAATCAACGTGCCCATCAGTCCCAAAATCGGGCCTATTTTGACCAACAGTTTGGATTTGCCCAACAGTTTGTCGGCCTCCACCTCGTAATCGCCCAGGCGTTTCTCCAACAGCGCGGCATCGCCGGCCGCAGCGCGCAGCAGGCCGAGGTAACGCCCCGCCGTCGAGCGGGCCACGTCGGGCTGCGCCAAGACGTGGTTCAACCAGTCGGGCAGCGGCATTTCATCCAAGGTCTGATCCAGGGCGCGGTTCAGACGGCGGTGTTCGATGTATTGGCCGTAAAACCGGCCGATCATCCACAGCGCGTTCACGAAGAAATACAGCAGGAACACGATGACCGGCACCAACAGGCCGGTCGAAATCCAATACAGTAAGGCGGTAATCTGATTCATATCGATAAGGCTAATGTTTGACGAATAAACGTTTCAGGGGCGCGAACACGGCGGCATAGCGGCCGCACGCGAACAGAAGCCCCGCACCGGCCAACAGGGCCGCCAACGCATCCCAGGCCATGGGGGCGCGCGGTGCGGAGACCGGCATCGGGAACAGGGCGGCATAGGCCAGGAGGCCCGCCCCGAGGATAAACATATAGAGCAGGATGCGCAACTCCCGCTTATAGACGTTTTCGCGCACGGCCACTTGCAGCAGACTGCCCAAGCCCAAGACGCCAACGCCCGTCAGCAGTGCGAATTCGACGGCGGTCAGCAGAAAGCTGTGCCCGCCGGCCCGCAAGCCGAAATAGCGCGATTCAAAATAGCCGACGGCACAGAAAAACACCGGCCCCGGCAACGCATTGAAGAAACGGCAAACGCGCCGCGCCTTGGTCGGCTTATCGCCCGACGCCCCCAACTGGAGCAGGATGGCGGCGATGGCCTCCACCGTAACGATCAGCACCGCGTCGCCCACCCACTGCGGCAGGGCGAGATGCGCGCCCAGATACGTCATCGGCATACGGATCACCCACGGATAAATCCCCATAGCCCACAGAGCCGCCGCTAAGGCATAAACCGACCGTTTGAGGAGCCGGCCCGACAGGGCGGCTTGCAGACTATACTGTACTATGGCTAATACAAAGATGATTTGCGTCAACGTTTCCATGACTTCCCTATTTCTTACGCGTGGCCGAACGGCGGCGCCAAATCCACACGCCCAACACCGATACGATGACGGCCACGGCCACCGCCAGGCTTTGCCAGGTCGAACGCTGCCGCGCGTCCGGATGGGCCGCCTTGTGCTCCGGCGTCTCGGCTTCCTCTTTTTCCAGCACCCGGGCGCCGTCCTTGTCGAAGTTGTCGATGGACGGCCGCAAGGCCTCGTCTATCTTGGCTTGATAGCGTTCGGGCGCGTCCAACTTGGAGGCGATAAACTGCTTCAAGGCCGCGTTGTCGCACACAAAGCCGCTGCAAGCCGCCTCGTGTTCGGTCACCAACTTGCCGTGCAGTTCCGCCACGCGCTTCAGCTGACTTTCGTCGGCCTGCCAAAGCCCCTTGCGCGCGCTTTCCATCATCACGGCCGTCACCTCCTGCAACGCATAGGGGTTCTTGTCGCTGAATTTCTGTTCCACGCCCAAGCCGTAGCGGTCTTCCACATAGATGTCGTAATATTCGTTCCACAGCCGGTTGTCGATGGCCGAAGCCCGCATCGCGTTCCAACCGTAGGTGTTGCGCACCGTTTCGGCAAAGGTCGAAAGCGCGCTGGCCTCGCCCTGCAACATATGCGCGATGTATTTCGGATTCAGCACCGTGGAGCCGCTCTCCACGCCGATGGCTTCTTTGAGTTCCTGCACCTTGGCGCGGTCGCGGTTGCGGAAGTCGCTGAAATAGGCCGAGGGTTCGTGTCCCGTCACCTGCGTCACGGCCGCCGACAGCCCGCCCATGAATTCATAGACGTGGTCGAGGCTCAACGGCCCCCAGGTATTGCTCGCACGCGGCTGTACGACCGTCTCGGTGTTGAGGAGCGCGGCTTCGAACACGTTTTCGCGCGTCTCGCCCCAGCCCTCGCCGCCGTCGGCCGAATAGAGGCCGCTCATGTTGGCGATATAGCGTTCGGCGATTTCACTGACCGAATCCCAGCTGTCGCCCTTTTCCACCATGCCCATGATGGAGGTGCCGTAGTTGCCGTTCACGCCGCCGAAAATCCGCTCGCCCGCGTATTGGCGCGCCTCGGCGGGCGAATAGCCCTTTTCCAACAGGTAGCGTTCAGCCTGCTGACGGCCGCTCTTGACGAAGTTGTCGCCACCGTCCTCGGCCTCGGCAGCCATCGCGATGGCTTTATGAATCAAGGCCAGACGGGAGGCCGCGATGTCGCGGAGCTGACCCGACGTCTGCACAACGACATCCACGCGCGGACGGCCCAACTCCCCGGCCGGCACCAAGCGCAGCGAACGGATGTTGCCGAAGCCGTCGCGCAAGGGTTCTACCCCCAACAGGTGGAAGATCTGCGCCACCATCGCCCCTTCGGTCGAGACGAAGTCGGTGGCCCAAAGCGTAAAGCTGACCTTTTCCGGATAGCGGCCCAGCCGTTCCTTTTCGGCGGCCAACAGTTCGTCGGCCAGGCGTTTGCCCACCTGCCAGGCCTGCGCCGTGGGCGTGGTCTCGGGGTTGACGGAGTAGAAGTTCTTGCCCGTGGGCACGGCCGCCGGGTTGAGCACGGGGTCGCCGGCCGAGCCGGCCTCGACATAGCGGCCGGATAGCGCCGTCAAGAGCGCCTGCTGTTCCGCACGCGTACTCTGCTGTAAGTCGTTCTTAAGACGGGCGGCCATGCGTAAGGCCGACTGCAGGCCCGCGGCCGCCTCCGTCTTGCGCTGCCCCTGAATGTCCTTGCCGGCCGGCTCCCCGTTCATCGACTGGGCCTGCGCCATCCGCTGCATCATGCCCGGCATGGCGCTGTCGGCCATCCTGCGCCGACGCGCGGCCATCTCCGCCTGACGCCGTTCCGCTTCCGCCAACAGCGTCCGGTCTTCTTCCGGCAATACGCCGCGCAACACCGCCTCGGGGCTTTCGCCCGCAAACAGCCGTTTGAGCAGCCGCGCGCCAGCCTCCCCGTAACGGTGGTTCACGAACACGGCCTCGCCGGCCTGTTCTTCCGTAATGCGCCCGTGCGCCGCATCCACGGCCGCGAGCCCGTAACATACGGCGTCTATGGCCATCAGGCGCGCCGTATTATCGACTTGTTCCGCCGTATAGGGCCGTCCTAATATATACAAACCGTCCCCTACCTTGGCGTTCTCGATTTCCTCTACATAATGGTGCACGCGTTCCACCTCATCGTCCGTCAGCACGCGCCCCGTATCGATGGACAGGGCCGACAGCACGCCGCTATGCGCGGCCAAGGCCGTGATGCTTTCCATATAGTGCCGGCGCAAGTCGCCCTCCGGCACGTTCTCCAGCCGGTGCACCTCATCGCGCAGCCGGTGCAGTTCCGGATTGAGGCCGCTCGGCATGAACGGCGCCGTCAGGTGCGACAGCAACGTGGCGTAGCTGCGCCGCTTGGCGATAATCCCTTCGCCGATATTGCTGACCGTATAGATATAGAAATGCGGCACGTCGCCGATCAAGGCATCCGTCCAGTCGGCATCCGACAGCGCCAGCTGCTTGCCCGGAATGAACTCCAGGCTGCCGTGCGTGCCGAAATGCAGGATGGCGTCGGCCCCGAACGCCTTGCGCGTCCAAAGGTAGGAGGCCACATACGGATAGGCCGGCACCGAACCGCCGCCGTGTACGATCTTGTCCACGTCCGTGCCCGCCGACGCCATAGGCTGCGGCAGAATCACGACGTTGCCGAATTGCAGGCGCGCCACGGCCACGGCCTTGCCGCCGTCCGCCCGTTCCACGCCCATATAGTCGCCGGGAAACGCGCCGTAGCGCGCCCGCAACGAATCGGCCAAAGCCGCCGGACATTCCGCCTGCATCCACTGCGCGAAATCCGCTTCGCTCACCTCAGCCGGATGGCCCGTCTTTAAGAAACGGTCATACGCACCCTCGGCATACGGGCCCAGCACGACACCGCTCTCGGCGATACGCCGTTCCAGTCCGGCGGCATCGGCCGGCAGCCCGCTGACGTCATAACCATTTTCCTTTAAAAGTTTCAACGTATTGAACAAAGAGGGCACGCCTTCCAGTCCGGAAGCGTTGACGGCCCCTTTGCCCACGCCCTTATAGTAATAGATGGCGATTTTCTTTTCCGCATTGCTTTTTTGCCGAAGGTCGGCGTAATGCCGCACCAAACGGCAGAATTTCTCCGTATGGCCGGGGATGGCGTCAAAAATCTTCATGCCGTTGCGTTCGAACTCCGCCGCCACGGCATAGGGCGCCACCGCCCCGTCCAGTTCCGGCAACACGACGCTCATCGCGCTGCCGCTGCCACCGCTCAATCCCTGGCGGTTGGCCATCCAGTCTTCATACAGTTCGCTGACCGTCAGCGGCGCCAGCATCGGCGCGCCCCAGGCCGATAGCGAATCCGTGCCGCGTTGGGCCCCGCCCATCAGCAGCCGTCCGTGCGGCCGGTTGATGATGATATCGGGCTTGACGGCCGAAATCATATCCAATTTCTTTTCCCCGAACGAAAATATCGGATAGACGTTCAGGCCTTTTTCCTCTAACGAACGTACCAGGGCCGCCATATGCTCCTCGTTGGAGTTCTGCATATTGATGTTGCCCGAAAGCAGCACCACGCGCGGCGCATCCGGTTTATACAGGCCCCTGTTCTCGTAAAACGCCTGATAGTCGGCGTAGGTGGCAAAGAACTCGTCCTCGCCCAAATGGAAGAAATAGTCGGCCGGCACCGGCACCACGTCTTCGTAGGCGCCGTTGAACCAGCGTTTCCCGTCTATTTCGCGACGGATATAGTTGAACAGGCTGCGGTAATTCCTTACCGAACCGTTGTCCATCAAAGCGGCGACATACGCCAGCCGGGCACTGTCGAGCGAATTGATTTCCGCATTCGTGCTTTCGGTCGAAAATACCGGCACCCCCTTGGCGATGGCCGAGCGGATGGCGTCCAAATGCCGTTGTCCCAGCCCGTTGCCATGCACCCGTACCAACACCATGTCGTAACGGCGGATTTTCTCCACCTGTTCCAAATCCACCGGCTCTATTTTCACGAAAGCGTTGTCGTTGGCGCGACGCATCTTCTCCACGGTAAAATCCGGGAAATTCAGCGTCGCCACCTTCGTCTTCGCCCCATAACGCATATACAGACCGCACAACCCTAATAACGCGATCACGCATACGCCCAAACTGTAGTATATCGCCTTGCGCTTCATCTCTGATGGAAAGCTTTTAGTTCATCTTCTGAACGTTGAACAGAATCTTGCCGCTCACACCCTCCGCATCCTTGTACTGCGTGAACTCTACCTTGTAGATGCCCAAGCCGTCGGCCGTGCGGAACGCATAAACCGGCGCTTTCAGATAGACGGGCGGCATAATCGTCTCGCCGTCGGCGTTTTTCTTAAACAGGATGACCGTGGCCTCCGACTTGACCGTAACGGTCGTGCCGCCCATGGTTTCGGTTTCGATGGCCTTGTCTTCTACAAAGGCCGCGCTGCCCGGCAGATTGGCGTCGGCGAACGTCACGCTTTCCGCAAACGTATATACACCACCCTGCGCCCCCACGGTCGTGGCGGCACCGCTATTGGTACGGATCGAATATTTGTTAAACGCGATGTCCCAGTCCTTGCGCGCGAACCAAGCGGCGTTGTCGTCGCTCTCCTTGCCCGTGCCCACTTCCGCGCCCGTCGTGAACGAGAAATAATGCCATACGCCGGTTTCGGTCGCATCCACGGCCACTTCCGCCGTTTCCGCCTCCGGGTCTTTGTTGTTGTCGCAAGAGGTGGCCATGCTCAGTACGCCCGTCAGCATCAGGGCGGCCAGTAATTTCAGTTGTCGTTTCATATCACTTATGGTTTTTATATGGCTTGATTATTTAAATGCGTAGCGCAAGCCCACCAAATAGGTGCGGCCCGGGTTCACGAACGAAGCGTCCTTGAAATTGAACAGGTTGTCGCATTTGAACGTGACCTCGATGGTATGGGTCTTGATGCGGAACGGCTTGACGAGCACGACCTTGAAGATGGCGTAAGGCTTGGACTGGTCGTAGGTCACGGTCTGTTCGCCCGTTTCGGCGTCGGTAATCATTTCCTGATACAACTTGGGCGAATGGAAGCGTCCCGCCATCTGCAACGAGAACGGGCTTTTGAGGATTTTGCCGTTCCACGTGATGGAGGCCGTACCGCTATGACGCACGTTGTCTTCCAACTGCAAGCCCGTCGAATTATCCACGGCGTCGCAGAAACTGTAACTGCCCTTGAACACCAACTGCCGCAACAGCACGTAGGTGAATTGGAAATCGAAGCCCTCCAGCGACGCGCTGCTCACATTGCGGTAGTAGCGGTCGTTGCGGCCGTTTTCAAACACTTCGTATTGCGTGATTTTCTGATTGATGCGGTTGTAATACGTGGAGGCCGACACATTGAACGGGCCGTAGGTGTATTCGACCGAGAACGAGGCGTAAAGCCCGTGTTCGGCTTTCAGGTCGGGATTGCCGTAAACCCAAAACATCCCCTGGTGGTCGAAATCGTAATAGAGTTCCTTGATGCTCGGCGCGCGGAACGAGGTGCCGACGCCCGCCCGGAACTTGAGCCCGACCACCTCGTACATCAACGAGAACTTGGGCGTGAAGGCCGAACCGAACTGCGTGTTGTACGTGTAGCGCGCGCCGGCTTCCAATTCCAAATCCTTGATGACCTTGTAGGTGGCCTGCGTAAAGGCGTTGAAATCGTCCACCGACTTGCGCGTGGGCGTCGTGCCCAGCGTCTTGATCGCGTAGTTGGACTCATGGTTGTATTCGAGCCCGCTCACGAGTTCCCATTTCGTATTGATATGGAACGTGTGCAACAGCCGCGCCGACAGGTAGTCGTTGACGTTCTGGCGGCTCTTTTCGTTCTGCTTGCGTTCCAGCACGTCGTCGTCGAAATACTTGTCCCAGTTCGCGCTCAGCCGCAGGATATGCTTGCCGCCAAGCGGCCGCCATTCGGCACCCGCCCCCAGCGACATCTTCTGATCCAGACCGTGCGTCGTGTTCAGGCTGTTTTCCGGATTGAACACCTCGTGCCGGTAATAGCGGCCATCCAAATTCAAGCGCCATTGTTCGGTCGGTTTGTATTCCGTCTTAAGCTGGGCGCCGTAGTCGGTATAGGGCGCGGCGTAGGTGCCGCCGTCCACGTCGAAGCCCGCCGAAGCGTTGCGGAACGCGTTGGCCCGCAGCGTCACGTCCTTGAAGCGGCTGCCCACATCGGCCTGCACGCGCAGTTCGTTGGGCGTCTCCCAGGAGGCTTTCGCGCCCGCCTCCACCTTATGGACGGGGGCTTTCGTAATGATGTTGATGATGGCGCCCACCGCGTTGGAGCCATAGAGCGCCGAAGCCGCGCCCTGCACCACCTCTATGCGTTCGATTTGGTTGACGTCGATCTGATCCAAATTGACATTGCCGCCCGCGCCCTCGGACACTAAGCGTTCGCCGTCCACGAGAAACAAGATGTAGCGGCTGTTGAGCCCCTTGATGCGCAGGTTGTTGCCCATGGCGTTATCCGAGCTCACGATGCCCGGCACCACGTCTTCCAGGGCCGACAGCACCGAGGTCGCGGCCGACTTCTCGATTTCGCGGCTCGGAATCACGGTCGTCAGCACCGGCACGTCGGCCAAATGCCGCTCGGTCCGCGTGCCCGTCACGACGACTTCGCCCAGGGCCAACGCCTGTTCCTTTATCTTAAGCGACAGGCCCGCGGCATCCGCCTTCAGGTCTATTTCAGCCTGGTCGCTCGTATAAGCGCTGTAATACATCGTGCGCACGGTATAACGGCCCGCCGGCACGTCTTTGATAAGGAAGCGGCCCTGCGCGTCGGTCTGTGCGCCGTATTTGCCCGCCGTTACATATACGCCGGGAATCGGGCTGCCATCGACGGCGTCCGTCACGCTGCCCGATATCGTATAGCCCGCCGTCTTGACCGGCGTTTTCACCACCGGGTCGGCCACGGGCGCGAAAGCCATCTGCGCGCGGGCGGCACCCGACAGGACGGTCAGCGACAAGCCGACCGCCCACATCAGGACGCCTGCTTTCTTATAACTTATCGTGCGATATGGCTTTTGCATAGGTTTCATCTCCAATTTCGGATGCAAAGGTAGAATGAATCGCCTGCCCCGGCAATTCCTATTTGTAGGTATAATGCGGGGACGACTACCTAAATAACGTTAGAAAGACTTTGCAAGCTAATGATTGACAGCCGTTTGATAGATTTCCATGAACCGCTGCCCGATATATTCGGCGGCGAACAGCTGCCGCGCCTTACGTTGCAGGGCCGCGCCGTCGAACGTATCGGCGTGGTCGAGCATCCAGTCCAGCGCGTCCGTCAGGGCCGCCTCGTCTTCCACCGGCACCATGCGGCCCGTGTGCCCGTCCATCACCTCGGCGATGGCCGGAATGGCGGTACAGAGCACCGGCCGCCCCGCCGACAGGCTTTCGGCCACAACGACCGAAGCCGTCTCGTAGCGCGAGAAAAAGACGGAAAAGGCCGCCTCGGTCAGCTGCGTATGCACTTGCTGCGGCGTCACCTCGCCCGTAAAGACGACGGCCTCCTGCAAGCCCAGGCTTTCCGCATAGGCGCGCGTGGCCGCCCAGTCCTTGCCGCCGCCCACCATATAACAGACGAAATCGGCGCGACGTTCACGCAACCGCTTCAAGACGCGTAACAGCCCGAAATTGTTTTTCTGCTCTTCGGCAAAACAGCAGACATGTACGAAACGACGGGGATTAGAGGCCTTGGCCGCTTCGGTAAAAAAGAAATCGTCCACGACATTGCGCACGATGCGGTAGTCGGGATGCTGCAAGCCGCAACGGCGCATATCCGCGCCCAAGGCCTCGGAAACCGGCATGACGGCCGCCGAATGCTTGACGACGAAGGCGGTCAGTCGCCGATGCCAAAAGCCCGTAAACGTCCCCAGCATATAGCGCGTCCAATGCTCCGTAATCACATAAGGGATGCCGTATCGCCGTTTCAACCAATAGGCCGCGACGGCATTCCGCGTCAGCACCTGCACGTGGACGACATCGGGACGCCATGCGCCCAAAACGCGCTTCAAGCCCGCCGCATAAGCCCGGACATAACGCCATAACCGCAAGACCTTGCCGCCGCGGCCCGCCGCCGGATAATAAACATAATGCTCCGTGACCCGCCCGCTACACTGTTCCTCATAGCACCTCCGTTCCAAGCCCGGCTCGCTTTGTATATACAATACGTGCACATCCGCATAGCGTGCCACGGCTTGCGCGTGCTTGCGCACGAAAAGGCCGCACATCGCGTCGCGGCGGTGCGGATACCAGGCCGGCAGGAACAGGACTTTCACGGGCGGAAAGGGTTAGCGGACGACCTTGCCGTTCAGCACCAACGTCTCTACCTTGTTGTTGCCGAACGAATACGGCATATATTCGTAGCTCGGAATCGGCTTGGTGACGAACACATTGGCGCGGCGGCCGCGGCCGATGCCGCCCAACTCGCCGCTCAGCCCGATGGCGTAGGCCGTATTGATGGTCGTGGCGTGGACGACTTCTTCCGGATACATCTTATAACGGATGCAGCCCAGCGACTGGATGAACTGCATATTGCCCGAAGGCGCGGAACCCGGGTTGAAGTCGGAGGCTAAGGCCACGGGCAGACCGGCCTGCATCATCTTGCGCACCGGCGAGAGTTCCATTTCAAGGAAGAAAGCCGCGCCCGGCAACACCGTCGGCATCGTGCCGCGGCCGCCCTTCCACGAGGCTTTCAGGCAGTCGATTTCGGCATCCCCGACGTATTCCAAATGATCGACCGACAGCGCACCGTGTTTGACGCCCACCTGGATGCCGCCCGAAAAGTCCAGCTCGTTGGCGTGGATTTTAGGTTGCAGGCCGTAGGCGGCCGCCGCTTCCAGCATCCGGTCGGTCTCCTCCACGGTAAAGAAACCGCGGTCGCAGAACACGTCGATGAAATCGGCCGACTTCTCCTTGCCCACGGCCGGAATCATCTCGCGCACGATCAAATCCACGTATTCGCTCTGGCGGCCGATGTATTCGCGCGGCACGGCGTGCGCCGGTAGGAAGTTGGCGCGTACCTGCGCCAGATTGAGGGCCTTGAGCCGCGCGATGACGCGCAGCATCTTGAGTTCGCTTTCCAAATCGAGGCCGTAGCCGCTCTTGATTTCCATCGCGCCCGTGCCGTAGGCCATCATCTCCTCGAAACGCGCCTTGGCGGCTTCGAACAGTTCGTCTTCGGTGGCGGCGCGCAGACGGTCGCAGGAGTTGAGGATGCCCCCGCCCCGCTTGGCGATTTCCTCATACGACAGGCCGCGGATCTTGTCGTTGTATTCGATTTCGCGGCTGCCGGCATAGACGATATGCGTGTGCGAGTCGCAATAGGCCGGGAACACGAAGCGGCCGTGCGCGTCGATTTCCTCCACGCCGCCCCAGGCCGCCTTCTTGGCTTCGTAGTCGGCCATCGGCCCGAAATCCTTTATCCGGTCGCCCTCCATCGCGAGATAGGCGTTTTCCAACACTTGCAATTTTTGCATATCCGCGCCCGCCACATAGCGGACGTCGTCGGGCAGAATCTGCACCAGGCCTTTGATATGGGTAATGACCAACATATTCGTAAGGATTTATATGTTATTTATGTTTATTTTTGCAACGTATCTTGTCACAAAGATACGGTTTATTTCCTTAATATAAACGGAGTTCATAAACCCTACGCCCATGACCCGCACGCCCAAGACGGCCGTCGTGCTCCTGAACTGGAACGGACGGCATTTTCTGGAACGCTTCCTGCCGTCGCTCTTGCGCCACACGCCGGCCGAAACCGCCGACATCATCGTGGCCGACAACGCCTCCACCGACGACTCCGTGGCCTTCCTGCGGCAACACTATCCGCAAATCCGGCTTATCGAAAACGATGCCAACTACGGCTTCGCCGAGGGCTACAACCGCGCGTTGCGCCAGGTGGAAGCCGACTATTACGTGCTGCTCAACTCCGACATCGAGGTGGGGCCGCATTGGGTGGAACCCGTCATCGAAATGCTGGAGGCCGACCCGACGGCGGCCGCGGCCCAACCCAAGTTGCGGGCCTTTGACCGCCCCACCCACTTTGAATACGCGGGCGCGGCGGGCGGCTTCATCGACCGGCTGGGCTACCCGTTCTGCCGCGGCCGCCTGTTCGGCGACGTGGAGGCCGACCAAGGGCAATACGACACGCCCTGCGAAATCTTTTGGGCCACGGGGGCCGCGCTGTTCGTGCGCGCCGACCTCTACCGCAAGTTCGGCGGCCTGGACGACGCTTTCTTCGCCCACATGGAGGAGATAGACTTCTGCTGGCGGCTCAAGAACTTCGGCTATAAAATACTGTACTGTCCCGCCTCGACGGTCTATCACGTGGGCGGCGGCACCTTGCCCAAGAGTTCGCCGCGCAAGACGTTCCTCAACTTCCGCAACAACCTGTGCCTCTTATATAAGAACCTGACACCGGGCCGCTTCCGCCGCGTGTTTTGCGCCCGCCTCGTATTGGACTTCGTGGCCGCGCTCTCGTTCCTCGCCTCGGGCGGCTGGCCGGAATGCGCCGCCGTCTTCAAGGCCTACCGCGCCTTCTTCCGCATGCGCCGCGAACAGCGCGGAAAATACGGTCTGCTGCCGCGCCACGCCTACGTGGACGGCATGTATAAGGGTTCTATCGTTTGGGATTACTACGTCCGCCGCCTCCGGCGGTTCGACCTTTTGAGCCGGGATAGATTCTATAAGGAAGACGTCAAGGCTTCCACGCCGAGCCGGTAGCTGTCTTTGCCGAAGCCCGCGATGCTGCCGCGGCAGGCCGCCCCGATAAGGGAGGTATGGCGGAATTCTTCGCGCGCGGCCACCTGCGACAGATGGATTTCCAACACGGGCACCGACACGGCCTTGATGGCGTCGTGCAGCGCCACCGACGTATGCGTGTAGCCGCCCGCGTTCAGCAATATGCCTTCGCAACCCTGGCGCAAGGCCATATCCTGCACGGCGTCGATGAGTTCGCCTTCTATATTGGACTGGTAATAAACGAAAGTATGCGCCGGATAGCGCGTCTGCAAGGCCGAAAGGATGGCCTCGAAGCCGTCCCGGCCGTAAATCTCGGGTTCACGCGAACCGAGCAGATTCAGATTCGGACCGTTGATAATACCTATTTTCATGCTACTCCCCATTCGATGGGCTTTAAGCCGCGTTCCGCCAAAATCCGGTTGGTCTGCGAGAAATGCTTGCAACCGAAAAAGCCCCGGTAGGCCGACAAGGGCGACGGGTGCGGCGCCGTCAATACCGTATGCCGCGTTTCGTCGATGAGCGGCCGCTTGCGTTGCGCCGGACTTCCCCACAGCAGGAACACCAGGCCTTCGCGTTGGGCGGACAAGGCCTTGATGACGGCATCCGTAAACGTCTCCCAGCCGTGGTCTTTATGCGAGAGCGGCTGATGCTCGCGCACCGTCAGCGTGGTGTTCAACAGGAACACGCCCTGCCGCGCCCACGGCTCCAAATGGCCGTTCGGCAACGGCTGACAACCCGTATCGTCTTGTATTTCCTTGTAAATATTTTGCAACGACGGCGGAAGCGGCTGCGTCTCCGGCACCGAGAAACAAAGCCCCTCGGCCTGCCCCGGCCCATGATAGGGGTCTTGCCCCAATATCACGACCTTGACGGCCTCGAAGGGCGTGGCCTCGAACGCATGGAAAATGCGCGGCCCCGGCGGATAAACCACATACTGCCGTTTTTCGGCCCGCAGGAAATCGCGCAGCGCATACATATAAGGCTTCGCGAACTCGTCCTGTAACACCCGGAGCCACGAGGGCTCCAGCTTGGGCTGCATGGCGGGTACGTCCATTAGAGACGGTCCATGATGCGCTCGAAGTTCTCGTTGCGCGTCGCTTCCATGATGACGAACCAGTCGATGATGTACCAGATACCGAGCCCGCCGAGCGTGATGAGCTTAAGGAAGCCCAAACCGATTTGGCCCAACAGGAAGCGGTCCACGCCGATCAGGCCGCAGGCCATCGAAATCAGGAGCATCACGAGCGGGTCATGCGCCTTGGCCGTCTGCAGCGTATAAAAACGATCGTCCGGATATTTCTCCATCCGGTCTCTGAGAATCAACAGTTTGTTTTCCGGGAAGCGTTCGGCGTGCCCGGCAAAGAAAAGGTCAATCTTCGCTTTTTCCATAACGATAGGTATTATTCAGCGACAAAGATACGATTTTTTCTGAAAAATCCTTTTTTTGCGTATTTTCGCAAAACTAAACCATTCACGAATCATGCGTCTTAAAAACTTATCGCTCATGGCACTCTTGGCCGCCAGCCTGATCGGCTGCAAGGGCTACAGCCCCAAAAACGCGGACGACTTCCGCTACACGATTGACCGTTTCGCCGACCTGAAGGTTATGCGTTACCGGGTTACCGAATGGGACAGCCTGAACCTGCAACAGAAAGAACTGCTGTATTACCTGAGCCAGGCCGCGCTCTGCGGCCGGGATATGCTCTACGATCAGAACTTCCGCTACAACCTGTTGATACGCCACACGTTGGAAGCCATCGAAAACACCTATGACGGCGACCGCAACACGGCGGAATACGAAGCGTTCACGACCTACCTCAAACGCGTATGGTTCTCGAACGGCATCCACCACCACTACGGCGGCGACAAATTCGAACCGGGCTTTTCGGAGGCCTACTTCGCGGAACTGTTGGCGCACAGCGACTTGACACAAGTGTTGAGCCACAACCGCGAGGGCCTGAACACGACCGAGGCCCTGCAATCGTTCCTGACGCCGGTTCTGTTTGACCCGACGCTCTACGCCAAGCGCGTGAACCAAGACCCGGCCACGGGCCTCATCGAAGGCTCGGCCTGCAACTACTACCTGAACGTGAGCACGCCGGAGGCCGAAGCGTTTTACGCCGCCATGGCCGACCCGCAAGACCCACAGCCGATTTCCTACGGGCTCAACTCGCGGCTGGAGAAAAAGGACGGCCTGCTGAAAGAGAACGTGTATAAGGTAGGCGGCCTCTATACCGAAGCCATCGAAAAAGTGATTTCCTGGTTGGACAAGGCCGCCAAGGTGGCCGAGACGCCGCAACAGCGGGCGCATCTGCTCAAACTCATCGAATACTACCGGACCGGCAGCCTCAAGACCTGGGACGAATACAACGTGCTGTGGGTCGAAGACCACTCCACGCTGACCGACTACAACAACGGCTTTATCGAGACCTACGGCGACCCGCTCGGCCTGAAGGCGAGCTGGGAGGCGACGGCGCAGTTCAAGAACACGGCCGCCACGGAGCGCGCCGGCATCATTAGCCACAACGCCCAATGGTTCGAAGACCACTCCCCGATTGACCCGCGTTTCCGCAAGGCGGAAGTCAAGGGCGTGAGCGCCAAGGCCATCGACGTCGTACAGCTCGGCGGCGACTGCTTCCCGACCCCGCCCATCGGCATCAACCTGCCCAACGCCGACTGGATTCGCCGCGACCACGGCTCCAAGTCGGTGACCATCGAGAACCTGACCGACGCCTACAACAAGTCGGCGGAGGAGGGCAAGAGCATGATAGCCGAATTTGCCTGCGACGAGGCCGAAATCGCGCGCGCCAAAGCCCACGGCGCCCTCGGTAGCAACCTGCACACCGACCTGCACGAATGCCTGGGCCACGGCTCCGGCCAACTGCTGCCCGGCACGGCCTCCGACGCGCTCAAAAGCTTCTCCTCCACGTTGGAGGAGGCGCGCGCCGACCTGTTCGCGCTCTACTACATCGCCGACCCCAAGATGCTGGAACTCGGCCTGATGGAGACCGACGAGGTGGCCAAGGCCGAATACGACAGCTATATCCGCAACGGCCTCATGACGCAGCTCGTGCGCATAGAGCCCGGCAAGAACATAGAGGAAGCCCATATGCGCAACCGCAGCCTGATTGCGCACTGGGTGTATGAAAAGGGCGCGGCCGACAAGGTGGTGGAAATGTTCAAACGCAAGGGCAAGACCTATGTACGCATCAACGACTACACCAAACTGCGCGCGCTGTTCGGCGAACTGCTGGCCGAAATACAGCGCATCAAGTCGGAGGGCGACTACGAAGCCGGCAAACGCCTGGTGGAAGCCTACGGCATTGCCGTTGACCCCGAACTGCACCGGGAGGTGCTGGCCCGCTACGCGGCCTTGGATCTGGCGCCCTACGGCGGCTTCGTCAACCCGCACTTGGAACTGAAGACCGACGCGCAGGGCAAAGTGACGGATGTCGTGATTTCCTACCCCGACGACTACAAGGCGCAGATGTTGGGCTACGGACGCGACTTCTCGTTCCTGCCGTACTAAGTTTTTTTAGGCTGAGGAATTTTGCGTATCTTTGTGGCTGGTGCCGCCGGAAACAGGATGCGCGTCACGTCGGG
>CAMWIS010000007.1 GCA_947174375.1 uncultured Bacteroidales bacterium | reverse complement strand
ACCTCCGCTTCGCTATCCGTGAAGGTGGTAGAACGGTAGGTGCCGGTCAGGTAACGGAAATTTTGGACTAATCATAGTTTGAAATAAATCCTACTGATAGAAAGGCATTGGTTTTACCGATGCCTTTCTTTGGGTTTAAGGGGCATAGTTTAAGGGCAGAATAGCGGTCTCCAAAACCGTTGATGGGAGTTCGAATCTCTCTGCCCCTGCAAAAAAAGAAGCGTAAAATGTCGAAAATAGTAAACTACTTCAAGGCCAGTTACGACGAATTGGTGCATAAGGTGTCGTGGCCTACCTATTCCGAATTGCAGAATAGCGCCGTAGTCGTATTTGTAGCCGCTTTGATTATCGCTTTGGTGGTATTCATCATGGACTTTGTGTTAGGTGCCCATAGCGATATGGCGTGGAAAGGCATTTTAGGCTATATTTATGATCTTTTAAGTTAGTAGGAAAGAACGGATAAGCGGCATGGAAGGGGCTTTTTCAGACATAGCTTCCAATGTCTGCCGGATACGTCGCTTATTGATCTATATTGTTTAATTTCAGGCGTTTCGAAAAGGTATGAGCGAACAAGTGAAAAGCTGGTATGTAATCCGTTCCGTTAGCGGAAAGGAAAAGAAGGTCAAGGAATATCTGGAGAGTGAAATCAACAGGTTGAACTTGAACGATTACATCTCGCAAGTACTGATTCCCACCGAAAAAGTGTACACGATCCGGAACGGCAAGAAGGTCAGCCAAGAGCGGTCCTATTTGCCTGGTTACGTTCTGGTTGAAGCGTTGCTCGTGGGAGAGATTCAGCACATCATCCGAAACATCCCGAATGTATTGGGCTTCTTGGGATCTCAAGGCGATCCGGTGCCGATGCGTCCGGCCGAGGTCAACCGTATCCTCGGCAAGATGGACGAACTGTCGTCCCAGACCGAAGAGATTGTGGAACCCTTTATTGTCGGCGAACCCGTCAAGGTTATCGACGGGCCGTTCAACAACTTTTCGGCGGTGATCGAGGAGGTGAATGAAGAGAAGAAAAAACTGAAAGTAATGGTTAA
Source organism: uncultured Bacteroidales bacterium (assembly GCA_947174375.1). Lineage (GTDB taxonomy): Bacteria > Bacteroidota > Bacteroidia > Bacteroidales > P3 > CAMXAS01. The sequence goes on along the minus strand of CAMWIS010000007.1, from coordinate 27,692 downwards.
AATATTTGGACGCAAGACGCCTCTCGAGCTTAATTTTGTCCAAGTAGAAAAGGAATAGTATAGGTCTGTTCTCGTAAAAAACATTTTAAACAAACGTAAAATGGCAAAGCAAGTTAGTGCACTGATTAAATTGCAGATAAAAGGTGGTGCTGCCAATCCTTCTCCTCCCGTAGGTCCTGCCTTGGGTGCCAAGGGTGTCAACATTATGGAGTTCTGCAAACAGTTTAACGCACGTACGCAGGATAGCGCGGGCAAGGTATTGCCGGTTATCATCACGGTGTACGCCGATAAATCGTTTGACTTCATCGTTAAGACGCCTCCCGTTGCGGTTCAGCTTAAGGAACTGTCCAAAGCCAAGAAAGGTTCTGCCGAACCTAACCGTAACAAGGTAGCCAGCGTGACCTGGGATCAGGTAAAAACCATCGCGGAAGCCAAAATGCCCGATTTGAACTGCTTTACGGTAGAATCCGCCATGAAAATGGTGGCCGGTACCGCCCGCAGTATGGGTATCGAGGTTAAAGGCGATAAGCCTGCCTTGTAATTTATTCAAAAGTGAAAGCCCGGGAGGGCTCAAAACCTTTAAACAAACAACTATCAATGGCAAAAATATCTAAAAAGAGAAAAGAAGCTTTAGCCAAGGTAGACAAGACCAAACTGTACAGCTTGGACGAAGCGGCGGCGTTGGTCAAGGACATTACCTTCACGAAGTTCGACGCCTCTATCGATTTGGATGTACGCTTGGGCGTAGATCCCCGTAAGGCCAACCAAATGGTGCGCGGGGTCGTTGCCTTGCCGCACGGTACCGGTAAACAGGTTCGCGTGTTGGTATTGTGTACGCCGGATAAGGAAGAGGAAGCTAAAGCTGCCGGAGCCGATTTCTGCGGATTGGACGAATACGTGGAAAAGATCAAAGGCGGTTGGACGGACATTGACGTTGTTATTACCACGCCGAACGTAATGCCTAAAGTCGGTGCCCTGGGTAAAATCCTCGGCCCGCGCGGCTTGATGCCGAACCCCAAGACCGGTACGGTCACGATGGAGGTCGGCAAGGCCGTACAGGAAGTCAAGGCCGGTAAGATCGACTTCAAAGTGGACAAATTCGGTATCATCCACACCGGGGTGGCGCGTGTTTCCTTCGATGCGAAGAAAATCGCCGACAACGCGCGGGAAGTACTCCAGACCATCCTCAAACTGAAACCCGCCGCCGCGAAGGGGACGTATATGCAGAGCGTGTATATCTCCAGCACGATGAGCCCGGGCATTCAGATTGATCCGAAGTCCATTTAAGTCAGTCCGAACAAAAAACAAATTTGGTAAATCAACAAGGTATGAAGAAAGAAGAGAAAAGCCAGGTTGTGGAATCGATCTTCGCTGAAGTTACGGCCAGACCGCACTTGTATATTACCGACATCGCAGGTTTGAATGCGGCGGATACAAGCAAGCTCAGACGGTTGTGCTTCAAGAAGAACGTGAAGCTGATCATGGTGAAGAATACCTTACTGAAGAAAGCCTTGGAAAAAACGGACGTGGATTACAGCGAGTTGTTTCCGACGATGAAAGGCACGACTGCCGTCATGCTGTCTGAAATCAACAACGCGCCCGCCCAATTGATTCAGGAATTTCGTAAAACCTCCGAAAAACCGGTGCTGAAAGGCGCTTACGTAGAAGAATCCTTCTATGTCGGCGACCAGACGCTCGACGCTTTGGCTCATATCAAGTCCAAGTCCGAGTTGATCGGCGAGGTAATCGGTCTGTTGCAATCGCCGCTGCAAGGTGTATTGGGTGCGCTGGAATCGGCGCCGCGTACGTTGGCCGGCGTTGTCAAAACGCTTTCGGAAAGAGCGGAATAAAAGTAAGGTAAACAACAAAAAATTAATTAGTAACCATTAAAAAATTAAATAAAATGGCAGACATTAAAGCTTTAGCAGAACAGTTAGTAAATTTGACCGTTAAGGAAGTAAAAGAATTAGCGGACGTATTGAAAGAAGAATATGGTATTGAACCCGCCGCCGCGGCTGTAGCCGTAGCTGCTCCCGGTGCCGCCGCTGCCGGTGCCGCCGCTGCCGAAGAAAAATCTTCTTTCGACGTTATTCTGAAGAACGCCGGCGCCAACAAGTTGGCCGTTGTTAAACTCGTTAAGGAGTTGGCCAGCCTCGGCTTGAAAGAAGCCAAGGAATTGGTAGACGCCGCCCCGAAACCGGTCAAGGAAGGCATCGCGAAAGACGAAGCCGAAGCTTTGAAGAAGAGCTTGGAAGAAGCCGGTGCGGAAGTAGAAGTGAAATAATTTCTTCTTTCGTTCCAAGGTCAAGGAACATGGCTTTTCACCGTAAAAGCCGTGTTCCTTATTTTGGTTTATGGTGTTGTTGTCCGTAAAACGGCGGCAGCCTGCCAATTTTTAACGTTTTATTAAAAACCTACTACGTTGTCTACGAAAACGATAAAAAAGATAAATTTTGCTTCGACCAAACCGGCGGAGCATATAGATTTTCTGGATATACAGTTGAAGTCGTTCCGCGATTTCTTCCAGTTGGAAACCAATCCTGAAAATCGGGTTGACGAGGGGCTGTATAAAGTTTTTGCAGAGAATTTTCCCATTACGGATGCGCGCAACAATTTCGTATTGGAATTTTTGGATTATTTCATCGATCCGCCCCGTTACAGCATCGACGAATGCTTGAACAGGGGATTGACGTATAGCGTGCCGTTGAAAGCCAAACTCAAGCTTTCCTGCACCGATTCGGAACATGAGGATTTCAAGGATGTTATACAAGATGTTTATCTGGGGATGATTCCCTACATGACGCCGAGCGGCTCGTTCATCATCAACGGGGCCGAACGCGTTATCGTATCCCAGTTGCATCGTTCGCCGGGCGTATTTTTCGGCACGAGCTACCACTCGAACGGCCAGCAGTTGTATTCCGCCCGCATCATTCCGTTCAAGGGCTCCTGGATGGAATTCACCACCGACATCAGCAACGTGATGTTCGCCTATATCGACCGTAAGAAGAAGTTGCCGATTACGACGCTGCTTCGGGCTATAGGCTACGAAACGGATAAAGATATTTTGGAAATATTCGACTTGGCCAAGGAAATCAAAGTCAGCAAGGCCGGGTTGAAAAAGTATATAGGTACACGTTTGGCGGCGCGCGTCGTCCGTTCCTGGGTTGAAGACTTCGTGGACGAGGATACGGGCGAGGTCGTTTCCATCGAACGTACCGAGGTCATCATCGACCGTGAAACCGAGTTGTCGGAACGTCACATCGATATGATTGTGGACGCGGGCATCAAGACCGTGTTGATTCACAAGGAAGAGAATGACAGCAACCTGGATTGCTCCATCATCTTCAATACGCTGCAAAAGGATGCGGCCAACAACGCCAAGGAAGCGGTCGAATTCATCTACCGCCAGTTGCGGAGCGCCGAACCGCCAGACGAAGAAACGGCGCGCGGCATCATCGAAAAGCTGTTCTTCTCCGACAAGCGTTACGATTTGGGCGAAGTAGGCCGTTACCGTATCAACCGCAAGTTGGATTTGACGACGCCGTTGGATGTCCGCGTTCTGACGAAGGAAGACATCATCTGCATCATCAAGCACCTGATAGAACTCATCAACTCGCACGCCGAAGTGGACGATATCGACCACTTGAGCAACCGTCGTATCCGGACGGTGGGCGAGCAGTTGTACGCGCAGTTCGGCGTCGGCCTCAACCGTATGGCCCGTACGATTCGCGAAAGAATGAACGTACGCGACAACGAGGTGTTCACGCCCATGGACTTGATCAACGCCAAGACGCTGTCTTCCGTCATCAATTCGTTCTTCGGCACGAACCAGCTTTCGCAGTTCATGGACCAGACGAACCCGCTGTCCGAAATCACGCACAAACGCCGTATCTCGGCCTTGGGCCCCGGCGGTCTGTCGCGTGAGCGCGCGGGCTTCGAGGTGCGCGACGTTCACTATACGCACTACGGTCGTCTGTGTACGATTGAAACGCCCGAAGGCCCGAACATCGGTCTGATTTCCTCGCTCTGCGTCTTCGCCGTCATCAACAAGTTGGGCTTCATCGAAACGCCCTACTATAAAGTGGAGAACGGCAAGGTGGCCATCAACGAGGATCCGGTTTACCTGACGGCCGAAGAAGAAGAGAATACGATTATCGCGCAGGCCTGTACGCCCATCGAGGCCGACGGCCAAATCAAGGAAAGCCGTATCAAGGCCCGTCATTTGGCCGACTTCCCGATTGTTGCCAAGGAGGAAGTCAACCTCATGGACGTGGCGCCCAACCAAATTGCCTCCATCGCGGCTTCGTTGATTCCGTTCTTGGAACACGACGACGCCAACCGTGCGTTGATGGGCTCGAACATGATGCGTCAGGCCGTGCCGTTGTTGCAGCCTGAAGTGCCGATTGTGGGAACGGGTCTGGAACCGCACGTGGCGCAGGATTCCCGCGTATTGATCAATGCCGAGGGCGACGGGGTCGTCACCTATGTCGATGCCAATACGATTACGATTCGTTACGAAATGAGCGAAGAGGAACGTCTGACCAATTTCGACGACGACGCCAAGACCTATACGCTCACCAAGTTCCGCCGCACGAACCAAAGCTCGTGCATCAACCTGACGCCGATTGTCCGCAAGGGCGACACCGTCAAGAAAGGGCAGGTGCTTTGCGAGGGTTACGCGACGCGCAACGGCGAGTTGGCCTTGGGCCGCAACCTGAAAGTGGCGTTCATGCCGTGGAAGGGTTACAACTTCGAGGACGCCATCGTGATTTCGGAACGTGTTGTCAAGGAAGACCTCTTTACGTCCATCCATGTGGAAGAATATACGTTGGACGTGCGCGAAACCAAGCGCGGCATGGAAGAACTGACGAGCGACATCCCGAACGTCAGCCAGGAAGCCACGAAAGATTTGGAAGAGAACGGTATCGTCCGTATCGGTTCCGAAGTCAAGGAAGGCGATATCCTGATCGGTAAGATTACGCCCAAGGGCGAGTCCGACCCCACGCCGGAAGAGAAACTGTTGCGCGCCATCTTCGGCGACAAGGCCGGCGACGTCAAGGACGCTTCGTTGAAGATGCCGCCTTCTGCCAGCGGTACCGTCATCGCGACCGACCATTTTGAAATCAAGGGCAAGACCAAAGGCAAGGATAAGAAAGACAAGGACGACCTGAAATTGCTGGAACGCGACTTCAACAAGGAGGTTCAGGAATTGAAGGCCAAATTGGTGGAAAAACTCCTGCAGATTGTGGGCGACAACAAGTCGGCCGGTGTATATAGCAACCTGCGTGAGGAACTCATCGCCAAGAAAGTCCGCTTCACGGCCAAGACGTTGATGGAACTGGATTACCAGACGGTCAACCCGGCCAAGTGGACGAACGACGAGGAGGTCAACGCCTTGATCAAGCGTCTGCTCAATAACTACAACATCAAGTACCGCGAACTGCTGGGCCGCTTCCAGAGAAGCCGGTTCGAAAAGACGGTGGGCGCCGAGCTGCCCGTCGGCGTGGTTCAGATGGCCAAGGTCGTCATCGCCAAGAAGCGTAAGCTGCGTATCGGTGACAAGATGGCCGGCCGTCACGGTAACAAGGGTATCGTGGCCCGCATCGTCCGTGAGGAGGATATGCCGTTCCTCGAAGACGGTACACCGGTGGATATCGTACTGAACCCGTTGGGCGTACCTTCGCGTATGAACTTGGGGCAGATTTACGAAACCGTTTTGGGCTGGGCCGGCAAGGAATTGGGCTTGCAGTTCGCGACCCCGATTTTCGACGGTGCCGAACCCGAAGAAATCGACAAGTACATCAAGGAAGCGGGCTTGCCGCAATACGGCCGTACGTACCTGTACGACGGCGGTACCGGCGAGCGTTTCGACCAACCGGCCACGGTGGGCTACATCTACATGATTAAGCTGCACCACATGATCGACGACAAGATGCACGCGCGTTCGATCGGGCCGTACTCGCTTATCACGCAACAGCCGTTGGGCGGTAAGGCGCAGTTCGGTGGTCAGCGTTTCGGTGAGATGGAAATCTGGGCTTTGGAAGCGTTCGGCGCGGCCAATATCCTGCAAGAGGTATTGACGGTCAAGTCCGACGACGTGAACGGACGTGCCAAGGCTTACGAAGCGATTGTCAAGGGCGAGAATATGCCGACGCCTTCTATTCCGGAATCTTTCAACGTACTCATCAACGAGTTGAGAGGTTTGGGCTTGGAAGTATCGTTCAGCTAAACCGTTGACGGAACCCTAAATATTAACATTCAATCTAACTACATATATGGCGTTGAAAAAAGAAGGTCCTGTTGCACTGGATTTTAATAAAATCACCATCAGTCTGGCCTCTCCGGAAACCATTTTGGAGCGTTCTCACGGAGAAGTGACCAAGCCGGAGACCATCAACTACCGTACCTACAAGCCGGAACGCGACGGTTTGTTCTGCGAACGCATTTTCGGCCCGATTAAAGACTGGGAATGCCATTGCGGTAAATATAAACGTATCCGTTATAAAGGCATCGTCTGCGACCGATGCGGGGTGGAAGTGACCGAGAAGAAGGTAAGACGTGAACGCATGGGGCACATCCAGTTGGTCGTGCCGGTGGCGCACATCTGGTTCTTCCGTTCGCTGCCGAACAAAATCGGCGCGCTGCTGGGGATGCAGACCAAGAAGTTGGAATCCATCATTTACTACGAAAAGTATGTGGTGATCCAACCCGGTATCAAGGCCGCCGATGGCATCGAGTTCATGCAGTTCCTCTCCGACGAGGAATACTACGACATCGTGGACAACCTGCCGGCCGACAACGCGTTGCTCGACGACAGCGACCCCAACAAGTTCATCGCCAAGATGGGCGGTGAAGCCTTGTACGATTTGCTCAAACGCATCGATTTGGATGCGCTTTCCTACGAATTGCGCGACCGCGCGAACAAGGAAACCTCGCAGCAGAGAAAGCAGGAGGCCTTGAAGCGTCTGAATGTCGTGGAAGCCTTCCGCGAATCGCAGACCCGTATCGAGAACCGTCCGGAATGGATGATCATGAAGGTGGTTCCGGTCATCCCGCCCGATTTGCGTCCGTTGGTGCCGTTGGATGGCGGCCGTTTCGCCACCTCCGACCTCAACGACCTGTACCGCCGCGTCATCATCCGCAACAACCGTCTTAAACGTCTTATCGAAATCAAGGCGCCCGACGTCATCATGCGTAACGAAAAGCGTATGTTGCAGGAAGCCGTCGATTCGCTGTTCGACAACAGCCGCAAGGCGCGCACGGTCAAGAGCGACGGCACGCGTCTGCTCAAATCCCTCTCCGACAGCTTGAAAGGTAAGCAAGGCCGTTTCCGTCAGAACCTGTTGGGTAAACGTGTCGACTATTCGGGCCGTTCGGTTATCGTCGTAGGGCCGGATTTGAAGATGAACGAATGCGGTTTGCCGAAAGACATGGCGGCCGAATTGTACAAGCCGTTCATCATCCGCAAGTTGCTGGAGCGCGGCATCGTCAAGACCGTGAAATCGGCCAAGAAGATTGTAGAGCGCAAAGACCCGGTTATCTGGGACATCCTTGAAAACATCATGAAAGGGCACCCCGTTCTGTTGAACCGTGCCCCGACCTTGCACCGTTTGGGTATCCAGGCGTTCCAGCCCAAACTCATCGAAGGCAAGGCCATGCGTCTGCACCCGTTGGTATGTACGGCCTTCAACGCCGACTTCGACGGTGACCAGATGGCCGTTCACGTGCCGCTCGGCAACGCGGCCATATTGGAAGCCCAGTTGTTGATGCTGGCTTCGCACAACATCCTCAACCCGGCCAACGGTGCGCCTATCACGGTACCGTCGCAAGACATGGTACTGGGTCTGTATTATCTGACCAAAGGCCTCAAATCGGAAGGCGACCTGAAGGTGCCGGGCGAGGGCGCCGTGTTCTATTCGGCCGAGGAGGCGTTGATCGCCTACAACGAAGGCCGCGTGGATATGCACGCCTGGGTCAAGGTGCGTCTGGAAAATCCCGACGGCTCGACCTACCTGCTCGACACGACGGTGGGCCGTATCATCTTCAACCGCGTGGTGCCTAAGGAATACGGCTTTATCAACGAACTGCTGACCAAGAAGTCGTTGCGCGACATCATCTCCGACGTGTTGATGAAGACCGGCAACGCCAAAACGGTTCAGTTCCTCGACGACATCAAGAGCCTCGGTTACCGCACGGCCTACAAGGGCAGCCTCTCGTTCAACCTGGGCGACGTCATCGTGCCGGAAATCAAGGAAGAACTGATTGCCGCCGCGAACAACGACGTGGATGAAGTGATGGGCAACTACAACATGGGCTTCATCACGAACAACGAACGTTACAACCAGATTATCGATATCTGGACCCATACGAACTCCAAACTGACGACGGCGGTTATGAAGCAACTGTCGGCCGACCGTCAGGGCTTCAACCCGGTCTTCATGATGTTGGATTCCGGCGCGCGTGGTTCTAAGGAACAGATCCGTCAGCTGTGCGGTATGCGTGGTTTGATGGCCAAGCCTCAGAAATCCGGTGCCAGCGGCGGCGAAATCATCGAGAACCCGATTTTGGCGAACTTCAAGGAAGGCCTTTCGGTATTGGAGTACTTCATCTCTACGCACGGTGCCCGTAAGGGTTTGGCCGATACGGCCTTGAAGACGGCCGACGCCGGTTATCTGACGCGTCGTCTCGTGGACGTGGCGCAGGATGTCATCATTTCGGAAGAAGACTGCCATACGCAGCGCGGTTTGATCGCCACGGCCTTGAAGAAGAACGACGAGGTGGTGGAAACCTTGTACGAACGTATCTTGGGCCGTACGACGGTGGACGACATCTACCATCCGCAGACCAACGAACTCATCGTGGCCGCCGGCGAGGAAATCACCGAAGAAATCGCGCAGAAAATCGAGGATTCGCCCATTGAGGAAGTGGAAATCCGTTCGGTGCTGACGTGCGAGTCCAAGCACGGCGTCTGCGCCCGTTGCTATGGCCGTAACCTGGCCACGCGCAAGATGGTGCAGAAGGGCGAAGCGGTCGGCGTTATCGCGGCCCAGTCCATCGGCGAGCCCGGTACCCAGCTGACGTTGCGTACGTTCCACGTCGGCGGTGTGGCCGGTGGCAACATCGGTACCAACGCGCGTATCGAACCCAAATACGACGGTATCATTGAAATCGACGAATTGCGCAGCGTGCCCTACACGAAAGAGGACGGCACGAAATGCGAGGTCGTTATCGGCCGTTCGGCGGAAATGCGGGTCGTTGACCCCAACACCAAGGCCGTATTGACCGTGGCCAATATCCCTTACGGCGCCTGGTTGTACGTCAAGCATGGCGATGCCGTGAAAGCCGGCACGCTGTTGGCCGACTGGGATCCGTACAATGCCGTCATCATCTCCGAGGTCAGCGGTCGGATTTCGTTCCAGAACCTTGTGGAAAACGTTACGTTCCGCGTGGAATCGGACGATCAGACCGGCTACAAGGACAAGGTCATCATCGAATCCCGTCAGAAATCCAAGAACCCGTCCATCAACGTGTTGTCGGATTCGGGCGAAATCCTGAAGATTTACGACATCCCGGTGGGCGCCCACGTGGTGGTTGACGACAACGTCGATATCAAGGCCGGTGAGATTCTGGTCAAGATTCCGCGTTCGTTCGGCAAGTCGGGCGATATCACGGGCGGTCTGCCGCGTGTAACCGAATTGTTCGAGGCGCGTAACCCGTCCGACCCGGCCATCGTTTCGGAAATCGACGGTATCGTCAGCTTCGGCAAGAAACTCAAACGCGGCCACCGCGAGGTCATCATCACGGCGCGCACGGGCGAGGAGAAATCCTATCTGATTCCGACGTCCAAACAGATTCTGGCTCAGGAAAACGACTATGTCAAGGCGGGTACGCCCCTTTCCGAGGGCGACATCACGCCGGCCGACATCCTCGCCATCAAGGGCCCGATGAAGGTTCAGGAATACATCGTCAACGAAGTACAGGAAGTTTACCGTCTGCAGGGCGTAAAAATCAACGACAAGCACTTCGAAATCATCGTACGTCAGATGATGCGCAAGGTGGAAGTCATCGATCCGGGTGACACCAACTTCCTCGAAGGCGAACTCGTCAACAAGATCGACTTTATCGAAGCCAACGACAAGATTTACGGCGAGAAAGTCGTGGAAGACGCCGGCGATTCCGAAAACGTGAAACCCGGTCAGATTCTGACGGCCCGCGCGTTGCGTGACGAGAACTCGATTCTGCGCCGCAAGGGTCTCAAGCTCGTCGCCGCGCGTGAAGCGCAACCGGCTACGGCCCGTCAGGTACTGCAAGGTATCACGAAGGCTTCGTTGCAGGTCAAGAGCTTCCTTTCGGCCGCTTCCTTCCAGGAAACGACGAAGGTGTTGACCGACGCCGCCGTAAACGCCAAGGTCGATTATCTCGAAGGCTTGAAGGAGAACGTTTTGGTCGGCCACTTGATTCCGGCCGGTACGGGTCTGAAGGCCTACCAGGACGACATCGTTTACGCCAAGGAAGAATACGAGGAATTGTTCAGATAAAAGGAGGGGAAAATGGCAGAACAGAAAAACCGCAAGGAAGGCCAGCAGCTGGATGTGGAGTTGTCGGTGGAAACGGCCAAAGGGGTCTATTCCAATCTGGCGATGATTACGCATTCGCAGGCGGAGTTTATCGTGGACTTTTTGCAGATGCTGCCCGGTATTCCGAAGGCCATCGTCCGTTCCCGCATCATTATGACGCCCTTGCACGCCAAACGTTTGCTGGCGGCATTGTCCGACAATGTCTCCAAGTTCGAGGCCCGCTTCGGTACGATTAAGGAACCGGAACGCGGCAACGACAATACGATTGGCTTCTTGGGCAACAACATCCCGTCAACGGAGGCTTAATCCCGGGGACGAAAGCGAAAAAGGCCGTTTCGAAAGAGACGGCCTTTTTTTGTGCCGTTTTTCATCGGGGCGGCGCTTTTCTTTGTCTCTATTTTTGTTTAACTTTGCGAAATCTATGTTTGATGCCGGGGTATGCCTGTTTTAGGCGCGGCTTCAAGCGGTGTTTAACGGGAAGTAAAAACGGACGGTATGATGCACCTTGCCATAGCCGGGAATATCGGCAGCGGGAAGACAACCCTGACGGGGCTGTTGGCCAAGCATTACAAATGGAAGCCCTTGTACGAGGAAACGGACGACAATCCGTATCTGAACAGTTTCTACGAAGATATGCGGCGTTGGTCGTTCAACCTGCAGGTCTATTTCCTCAATACGCGCTTCCGGCAGATTGTCGATTTGCGGCAGGGCGGCAAGAATGTCGTGCAAGACCGGACGATTTACGAGGACGCCTATATCTTTGCCCCGAACCTGCACGCCATGGGCCTCATGACGACGCGGGATTTCGAGAACTACGCCTCGCTGTTCGAACTCATGAACTCCTTTATCCAGCCGCCCGATCTGTTGGTGTACCTGCGGGCCGACGTGCCCACGCTCGTGCGTCAGATACAGTTGCGCGGCCGCGATTACGAAAGCGGCATCCGGCTGGATTACCTCAAGAGCCTGAACGAACGCTACGAGTCGTGGATTAGCGATTACAAGGGCAAGATGCTGATTGTGGACGTCGATCGGTTGGACTTTGAACACAAGCCCGAGGACTTGGGCTTTGTGATAGAGAGCATCGACGCGCAGATTAACGGTTTGTTTTAAACCTTGTTGTAAAAAAGAACGATGAAAGCGATAGCGATTATACCGGCCCGTTACGGCTCCTCGCGTTTCGAGGGGAAGCCGCTGGCGGATATCATGGGCAAGAGCATGATACGCCGTGTATATGAGCAGGTCTTGCAGTGCAAAGGGATCTCCGGCGTGTGGGTGGCCACCGACGACGAGCGGATTGCCGCGCATTTGGAGAGCTTCGGCGCGCGCTATTGCCTTACCTCGCCGGATTTGCCCAACGGCACCCAGCGGTGCTACCGGGCCTACGCCGATACGATTCGGCCGGCGGTGGGCGATGTGGATGTTATCGTGAACGTGCAGGGCGATGAGCCGTTCATTGCGCCGCAGGCCGTGGAAACCGTCGTAAAGGCGTTTGAAGACGGCACGGACAAAGACGTCGTGACCTTGGTCAAGCGCATCACGGAGCCGGCCTTCCTGTTCGACCCCAACGTGGTCAAGGTCGTGCGGGCGAAAGACGGCCGCGCGTTGTACTTTTCGCGTCAGGCCATCCCGTTCCAGCGCGATTTGGCGGCGGGCGACGCGGCGGCTTGGTTGCGGACGACGCCTTATTTCAAGCACATCGGGCTGTATGCTTACCGCAGCGCGGTGTTGGCGGAACTGACCGCCTTGGAGACCGGCCGCTTGGAAAAGGCCGAGAGCCTGGAGCAGTTGCGGTGGCTGGAAAACGGCTATACCATCTATGGCTGCGAAACGGATTATGAAAGTGTTTCGGTCGATCGACCGGAAGATATAGAAACGTTAAAAAAAATGTGGAAACTATGAATATGACGGATTATTTGAAGGATTTCTTTGCGGAAGATGCAAGCCGCAAAGCGGCGGTTCCGGGTTTGGGCGTTTTTTACGCCGAAGAAGGCGCGGACGGCCGTTACCGCATTCTGTTCGAAGAAGTGGCGCCCAAGGGCAAGGAATTTATCAACCACGTGGCGTTCCGCATGAACGCGACCGAGCAGGAAGCCGTTGAAAAACTGGACGAATGGGTCAAGAGCATCCTCAAATCGTTGAAGTCGATTAAGGTGGCCACGTTGCCCGGCATCGGGACGTTTGAAGTCAGCGATGACCGTGTTAATTTCCTGCCGTCGGCCGAACAGGACAAGGAAGACCGTTTCGGCTTGGAGCCGATGACGCCCGCCGCGCCGGCGGTGGCCGAGGATGCGGAAGACGTGGTTACGCCCGCCGATTTGGACGAAGAGACCCGTTTTGCGGACGAAATGGAACAGACGGAACAGCTTACGGGGGAACACCATAAGGAAGAACGCAAGAAACGCCAGGCGATGCTCATGTGGAGCGGCATAGGCGGTTGCATCGTGATACTGCTGGCGGCCCTGCTGTTGGTCTTCAAGCCGTTCTCGGGCATGACGGGCGGCGAAGCGGCCGTTATCGAAGATATCATCCTGGGCGAAGCGGAACGTCCCGAGGTGGCGGAACCCGTCGAAGTGTCGGTGCCCTGTGCCAAAATCCATGAAGACGAGGAGATAGAACAGGCGTTCCTGGCCGGCGAACGGGAACGGAAAGCCGCCGAGGCGCAGGCCCGTCAGGAACAGGCCGCCAAACCCGCGCCCAAACCGGCCGCGAAACCGGCGCCCGCGCCTAAACCCGCGGCCAAGCCCGCCCCCCAACCCGCCGCTCAGACAACGGGCGCTTTGGCCCCGGGGGTCAACCGTCCCGAACTCGGCAAGTTCTATATCATCGTGGGCAGCTATGCCAACCTCGACAACGCCCGCCGCGTGGTGGGCGAGTTGTCCGGCACCGCCACGTTCAACGTCCGGATTCTGTTCGATGCCGAACGGAATATCTACAAAGTCAGCATCAAGGAGTTCTACGACAAGGGCGAGGCGATTCGTTTCAAGAACGATTTGCGGACCGGTGCGGGCATGGACGGCTGGATTTACGAACATAAGTAGGCGGTTCGGTCTTGGGTAAAAAGAAAAAACTGCTCAGGTTCGCCGAGAACGAAACGTTCCCGAACCTGTTCCAATGGCCGAGCGTGCCCGAAACGCCGGATATGGCGATGAAAGGGCAATGGGGTGCGTCGTATTTCAAGAATGCGGCGCCTCTCGTTTTAGAGTTGGGCTGTGGCAAGGGCGATTATACGGTCGGTTTGGCGCAATTGGATCCGACCCGCAATTACGTGGGCGTGGACATCAAGGGCGCGCGGCTGTGGCGCGGTTGCCGGAACGCCTTGGAGCGGGGCTTGCCCAATGTGGCCTTCGCGCGCATCCAGGTGGAATTCATCGAGAAGATGTTTGCGCCGGACGAGGTGTCCGAAATATGGGTGACGTTTCCCGACCCGCAGCCGAACAAGGCGCGCAAACGCCTGACGTCGCCGATGTTTTTGGCCCGTTACGCGCGTATCCTGCGCGCGGGCGGTTTGGTGCATCTCAAAACCGATGACTACGATTTGTACGATTACACGTTGAATGAGGTCGTTCGGCCCGCGGGCTACGAAATTGTGGCGAGTACGGCCGACCTGTACCGGGAGGAAGCGCCCGGCTTCGAACTGGCCCGCGCCGTGCAGACGTACTACGAAGGCATTTGGCTCGCGGCCGGCAAAACCATCAAATATATCGCTTTCCGCCTCAATGGCGAAGGCAAACCAAATTCCTAATCAGGCAAACAGACGATGATGCGGTTCTTGTATAGCGTCGGAATCCGGTGTATGGCCGGCGGTATCGCGTTGGCGCGGTTGTGGAATGAGAAGGCGCGGTTGTGGACGGAAGGCCGCCGGCATTGGGCCGAACGTCTGCGGTCGGCATTGGCCGGCAATACGGCCGACGTGCTGTGGTTTCATGTGGCTTCGTTAGGCGAATTCGAGCAGGGAAGGGAATTGCTGTCCGCCTGTCGGAACCGTTATCCGGAAAAGAAAATCCTGTTGACGTTCTTTTCTCCCTCGGGCTACGAGATGTGCAAAAACACGCCCTTGGCCGACGTGGTGGCATACCTGCCGGCCGATTTGCCGCGCAACGCCCGTCTCTTTTTGGATATCGTCCAACCCAAGGCCGCCATTTTCGTCAAATACGAGTATTGGTACAATTTCATGCGGGCGATGGCCGATCGGCGTATTCCGTTGTATTTCATCGCCGCGCGTTTCCGTCCGTCCGATTATTTCTTCCGTTGGTATGCGCGTTGGTTCCGTCGGCAATTGGAACGGGTAACGGCCTTCTTCGTGCAGGATGAGGCGTCGCGCGACTGCCTGTATGCAAACGGCATCCGGCAGGTTTACGTGGCCGGCGACACGCGTTGCGACCGCGTCGTCCGCTTGAAAAGCGAGGCGGTCGAATATCCGCTCATAGCCTGGTTCGCCGCCAAGTCGCCCTTGATTGTGGCGGGCAGCGTTTGGGACGAAGACATAGACCTGATAGGGAACAGCAAGACGGCGGCCTTGGGCGATTGTCGTTGGCTCGTGGTGCCGCACGAAATCAAGGAAAGCCGCTTGCAACGCATCGAGGCCTTGGCCCGTTTGGAAGGTTGCGTGCTGTATTCGGCCCTGAAGCGGATGCCGGAGGCCGAATGGCGGGCGGCCTTGGACAAGGCGCGGATATTGGTCATAGACGAGGTGGGGCATCTGTCCAAACTCTACCGTTACGGGCATATCGCCTATATCGGCGGCGGTTTCGGCAAAGGCATCCACAATACGTTGGAACCGGCCGTTTACGGTTTGCCGGTTTTGTTCGGCCCGCGTTACGAACGGTTTTCCGAAGCCGTGGATTTGGTACGCGCCGGCGCGGCTTTCCCGGTGCAGACCGTGGCGGAACTCAACGCCTGTCTGCAACGGCTGGGCGATGAAGCCGCATGGCGGAAAGCCGCCGAAACGTCCGCCCGCTATGTGCAGGATCATGCCGGCGCCGTGGAAACCATCATGCGGGAATTGGTCAAGCAGTGGTAACGGGCGCGCTATGAAAGGAAGGACGTTGTTGCGGTGGTGTGTCGGCTTTTGGGCTTGTTGCCTGATGGGCTTCGCGGGGGTGCTTCCGGCTCAGAATACGGCACAGGTCGAAGGGCAGATTAAGAATACGGCCAATACGACGGCCTCCGCGCGCGATTCGGTCCGGCGCGCCAAAAAGGCCGCTATGGCGCGGATGCACGGCGCGGCCTTTTATTTCTACGACAGCCCGCTGCAAACTTCCGTTCCGGCTTTGGACAGCACGCGCCATCCTCTTTCCCAATTCCAAACTTACGATAAAATATATACGCATCAGGATTTCCGCGCCGGCCGTGGCGAGGTGGGCTTGACGGATGAGGTGCTCGGCTATACGCCGCGGATGACCTCCGGCTATGCCGACCGTTACAATCCGTTTTCATCGTGGATGTACACGATAGAGAACACGCGCTTCTTCCAAACGAAAATCCCGTATTCCAATCTGTATTACGTCAATAATTTCGGTAAGAACCTGCACGTTTTCAATGTGACGCACAGTCAGAACGTTTACCGGGGCTTGAACCTGACCGTCGATTACAATGTGTTGCAGACGCAGGGCGTCTATACCAACAGCAATGCGTTGCAGCACAACCTGCGCTTTTACGGCAATTTCTTTACGCGGGACGCGCGTTACCGCTTGCAGTTCGGCTATATCCGCAATACGGCGCGCGTGGGCGAGAACGGCGGTATCAAGGACGACAGTCTGTTTACGGCGAATGTGACGACCAGCCGTTTGAGTATGCCCGTCTGGTTTACCACCGGTACCAACAGCCGTTGGCGGGACAATACGTATTTCCTCAAGCAGGTCTATCATATCTATGCCGACCACAGGGATACGTTGCCGGAAAACGACCGCTCCTACGGTTTTATCGCGCATACGTTCGAAGTGCACGATTACAAGCGGACGTATGTGGATCAAACGACGGCCGGCAACGGTTTTTATCGGGACTTCTTCGTAAACCCGTCCCAGTCGCGGGATACGTCCTGGGATTTGCAGTTGACCCAGCGGCTCTATTACAGTTACGGCGATGTGGAGCAGTTGGACGGCCGTTTCCTCAAATTGGCGGCCGGTGCCAAGTTTACGTATGTGCAGCTGCGGGATATGCTTTACAAACAGCAATGGCACAGCTGGTATCCGTTTGCGGAACTGCAGGGCGTCATCGCCGGGCGCGTGGTTTTGGACGCCTATGCGGATTTCGGGGCGGGCGGCTACAATCAGGACGACTACCTCGGGCGGTTTTATGTCAAATACTGTTTCAAGGACGGCGGTATCAACCTGTCGCGCAACGACGGGGTCAAACTGTTTGCCGGATATACGCGCCATGCGCCGGAATACATGAAGAGCTATTTTTTCTCCAACCACTTCTATTGGCGGTACGATTGGCGGAAAGAGACGGAATTGTTCGCGGGGCTGGAGTTCTCGTACCGGGGATGGTGGCTCAAAGCCTATGGCGCGCGCAAGACCGATTACGTGTTCTATAAGCAGGACGGGCCGGTGCAGGCGGACAAGGCGTTCTGCGTGGGCAACGTGACCGTGGGCAAGGATTTGGAAATAGGCCGCTATGTGGGCCTGAACAGCCTGTTGATGCTGGCTTATGTGTCGGACGAGGCTTATATGCACCTGCCGTTGTTCTCCATGCGGGAATCGCTGTATGGCCGTATTCCCGTCAAGGATTTGGCGGAAGTGCAGGTGGGGCTCGATTTCTTCTACAATACGGGCTATTACGCCGACGCCTATATGCCGGCCTGGAATGCGTATTATTGGCAGGATGAGGTGGAAACGGGCAACGCGCTGCTTGTGGATGTCTATGTGAATTTCCGCATCAAGCGGATGAACGTCTTTTTGAAGTTGCAGAATGTGGCGCAGGGGCTGTTCCCCTACAACTATATCGATACGCCGCATTATCCGTTGCACGACCGCTGTTTCCGCTTCGGTTTGGCCTGGCGTTTCTTTGATTAAAAAAAGCGTTCCGACCGCTTGTTTTAACGTATTTTTTTTGCTATCTTTGTTCTAAATTGGAACAAAAATAATTCATTTGTTATGAGCGAATTAGAGAATGATGTACCCGTCGTTTCCGACAACGGGGAATATACGGCCAAAAACATTCAGGTTCTGGAAGGGTTGGAAGCCGTGCGCAAGCGTCCCGCCATGTACATCGGCGATATCAACGAACGCGGTCTGCATCATTTGGTCTATGAGGTTGTGGACAACTCCATCGACGAGTCGTTGGCCGGCTACTGTACGCACGTGGAAGTCGCCATCCATGAAGACAACTCCATTTCCGTAGCGGACGACGGCCGCGGTATCCCGACCGACATGCACCCGAAAGAAGGCCGTTCGGCTTTGGAAGTCGTTATGACCGTGCTCCATGCGGGCGGTAAGTTCAATAAAGGCAGTTACAAGGTTTCCGGCGGTCTGCACGGCGTGGGCGTTTCTTGCGTGAACGCGCTTTCCACGCATTTGACCGTGGAAGTCTGCCGGGGTGGTAAGAAATATATACAGGAATACGAAAAGGGCCGTCCGCTCTATGCCGTCAAGGAAATAGGCGAAACCGACAAGCGCGGTACGATGGTGCATTTCAAGCCCGACGGCGAGGTGTTCTCCGTTACCGTTTACCGCTACGAGACTTTGGCCGCCCGTCTGCGTGAGCTGGCGTTCCTGAACAAAGGCCTGCGCCTGACGCTGACCGATTTCCGTCAGCGCAACGAAGCCGGCGAGCCGCTTTCCGAAAGCTTCTATTCGGCCGAAGGCTTGAAGGACTTTATCAAGTATCTGGATTCGAACCGGACGAACCTGATGGAGGAACCGATTTGCATAGAGGGCGAGAAGAATGGCATTCCCGTGGAGCTGGCCATGCAGTACAACGACGGCTTTACCGAAAACCTGCACTCTTATGTCAACAACATCAATACGATAGAAGGCGGTACGCACCTGACGGGCTTCCGTATGGGCTTGACGCGTACGTTGACCGATTACGCCAAACGCTCCGGTTTGTTGGAAAAACTGGAGAAACAGAAAATCGAAATCAAGGGCGACGACTTCCGCGAGGGCTTGACGGCCGTTATTTCGGTCAAGGTGTCGGAACCGCAGTTCGAAGGGCAGACGAAGACGAAGTTGGGTAACAGCGAGGTGACGCCGGCCGTTTCGCAGTTGGTGAGCGAGATGCTTTCCTATTTCTTGGAAGAGCACCCGCGCGAAGCCAAGATGATTGTAGAGAAGGTGATTTTGGCGGCCACGGCGCGTCATGCGGCGCGTAAGGCCCGTGAGATGGTGCAGCGCAAGAGCGTGTTCTCGTCCAACAGTTTGCCCGGCAAGCTGGCCGACTGTTCGGAAAAAGACCCGGCCGTATGCGAGTTGTACCTCGTCGAGGGGGATTCGGCCGGCGGTTCGGCCAAGCAGGGCCGCGACCGTCGTTTCCAAGCCATTCTGCCGCTTAGGGGTAAAATCCTCAATGTGGAAAAGGCGATGGAACACCGCGCTTTCGAGAGTGAGGAAATCAAGAACATCTACACGGCCTTGGGCGTGACCATCGGTACGGAAGAAGACAGCAAGGCGCTCAACCTGAGCAAGCTGCGTTACAATAAAGTCATCATCATGACCGATGCCGATGTGGACGGCAGCCACATCACGACCTTGATTCTGACGTTCTTCTTCCGCTATATGCGTGACTTGATTGAAAACGGCCACGTCTTTATCGCCACGCCGCCGCTTTACTTAATCAAGAAAGGGAAGGAAGAACGCTATTGCTGGACGGAGGAAGACCGCGCCGAGGTAACGGCCTTGTTCACGGGGCCGGACGGGCAGCAGAAAGGCATGCACATCCAGCGTTACAAAGGTTTGGGTGAAATGAACCCCGAACAGTTGTGGCACACGACGATGGATCCGGAATTCCGGACGTTGCGCAAGGTGTCGATTGAGAACGCGATGGAAGCCGACCGGATTTTCTCCATGCTCATGGGCGACGAAGTAGGGCCGCGCCGCGAGTTCATCGAACAGAACGCCACCTATGCGAACATCGACGCGTAAGGTCGGAGCGTATATCAACAAAAAAAGGGGACGGATTCCGTCCCCTTTTTTGTTTCCGGTCTTAATCGGTTAATAGCATTCGAATGCTTGGGTTTGGGCGAAGGTGTGTTGCGTTGCATTGCTGTCGCTCGTCGCACCCAAAATCAAACGTTTGGAATCCAACTGATAGGTGGTCTCCAAAAGATAGGGCCCATAAGAGTACGGCGTATTCGTACTGTCAGCCTTGGCCGAATAGGTGTTGTCGGTAAAATAATCGCCCTTCAGCGTGATGTTTTTGCCTTGTGGTAGGTATGTGCCACTGATATACTCGGTGAAAGCGTCCGTGCTCAAGGCGGGATCGTCTGCGATGGACTGGTGGTAGGTCGTTTGTTCGAGCGCGAATTTAGAGTCGCAGCCAAACGTGATTTGGCGCAACGTATAGGTGTGAATCAGGGTGTCGGCGGCGATGGAATCGTTGGGCGTCCAATAGGATTCCTCCTGCCATATGCCTTGCAGTTGCAAGGGTTTGTCCTGCTTGCAGGACGTACACAGCGCCAGCAGACCGATGGCCAAAACCGGCATTATCCGAAAGCGAAGCGATTTTTTCATAGAATTATGAATATAAACATGACAAAAGTAGATATTTGATGAAAAAAAAGCAAATAAATGCTTATTTTTGCTTATTGGTCAAAATAGGGTAAATATTATGAAACAAAACGTTTTGGTGCTTGGCGGCGGTGGGCGCGAGAGCGCCTTGGCTTGGAAATTGGCGCAAAGTGAACGGATCGGTGCGCTGTATGTCGCGCCCGGGAACGCCGGTACACAGGCCTATGCCGAAAACGTGAATCTGCCGTTGCAGAATTTCGCGGCCATCAAGGATTTCATTATAGAACACGAAGTGGGGATGCTCGTCGTGGGGCCGGAGCAGCCGTTGGTGGACGGCATCCGCGATTATTTCGCGGCCGACGCCGGTTTCCGCGATTTGTGCATCGTAGGGCCGGGCCGTCAGGGCGCGACCTTGGAGGGCAGCAAGGATTTCGCCAAGGATTTCATGCAACGCCATCATATTCCGACGGCCGCCTACCGCAGTTTTACGGAAGCGACGCTGGCCGATGGCAAGGCGTTCTTGGCCGGGCTCAAGCCGCCTTACGTGCTGAAGGCCGACGGTTTGGCTTCGGGCAAGGGCGTATTGATACTGAATGACTTGAAAGAGGCCGAAGCCGCTTTGGAAGAGATGCTGTGCCACGCCAAGTTCGGCAAGGCGTCGGCCAAGGTCGTCATCGAAGAATACCTGTCGGGCATCGAGGTTTCGGTTTTTGTGCTGACCGACGGCCAAGACTATGTGATATTGCCGGAAGCCAAGGATTACAAACGTATCGGCGACGGCGACCAAGGGCCGAATACGGGTGGCATGGGCTCGGTTTCGCCCGTGCCTTTCTTTACCGACGCCTTGCGCGAAAAGGTGGAACGGCGTATCGTGCGCCCGACGATAGACGGCTTGCGGCGCGACGCGATTCCCTATACGGGTTTCATCTTCCTCGGCCTGATGGTTTGCGAGGGGGAACCCTATGTGATTGAATACAACGTGCGCATGGGCGACCCGGAAACGCAGTCGGTCATGATGCGCATCGACAACGACTTGGTGGAATTGCTGGAAGCCGCCTGCACGCACCGCTTGGGCGACGTGAAGATGCAGACCAATCCGTTGACGGCCGTCCAGGTCGTGATGGCCGCGCCGGGCTACCCCGACCGGCCGCAGACGGGCGCCGCCATCCGCCTGCCGGATTTGCCCGCGCAGGGCGACGGGGTCATCTTCCATGCCGGTACCAAGCGCGATATGCAGGGCACGGTGGTAAGCGCCGGGGGGCGCATCCTGTCGGCCGGCGCCTTGGGTACGGATATCGAGGCGGCGCGCCGCAAGGCCTACGCCATCTTGGACCGCATCGAAATGGACGGCAAGTACAGCCGCAAGGACATCGGTCTGGATTTGTGTAAATAGCCATGAACATCCCGTTTGAGAAAAAAGTATTGGCCAACGGCCTGAAAGTCCTCGTGCATAAGGACACGACGACGCCTATGGCGGCGTTCAACCTGCTGTACGACGTCGGCTCCAAGGATGAGCATCCGTCGCATACGGGGCTGGCACATTTGTTGGAACACCTGATGTTCGGCGGCACGCGGCGTTTCCCCGATTTCGACGAGGTTATCGAAGGGGCGGGCGGCGAGAACAACGCGTTCACGAACAACGATTTCACGAATTACTACCTGCAGATGCCGAAAGACCGCCTGGAGTTGGCGTTCGAGGTGGAGAGCGACCGGATGCGGAACCTCGTGCTGAGCCCTAAAAAGGTCGGCATCCAAAAAGACGTCGTCATCGAGGAGTTTAAGGAACGTTATCTGAACCGACCCTACGGGGATGTGGACTTGCTGTTGCGGCCGCTCTGCTATACGCGGCATCCGTACGCCTGGGCCACGATCGGCAAGGAAACGGCGCATATCGCCGATATGCCGATAGCGGAAATCAAGTCGTTCTACAACCGTTATTACCGGCCCGACAACGCGATTTTGGCCGTGGCCGGCCCCGTGGAGGCGGAGGAAGTGTTTGCGTTGAGCGAAAAGTGGTTCGGCGGCATCCCGGCCGGCGGCCTCTCGCCGCGCACCTTGACGCCCGAGCCCGAACAGACCGAAGCGCGGCGCATGGAAGTCGTGCGCGACGTGCCCTATTCGACGCTCTATAAAGTCTATCATATCGGCGAGCGCATGAGCCCGGATTTCTATGTGTTCGACTTGATTTCCGACCTGTTTTCCAACGGGAAGTCGTCGCGCTTTTATGTGGAACTCGTCAAGAAACAGCGTCTGTTCAACGAATTGGACGCCTATGTGTCGGCCGACATCGAGCCGGGCACGTTCTATATCCGCGGCCGCCTGAACGAAGGGGTGGGCTATGCCGAGGCGGAAGCCGCCCTGCAGGCGCAGATCGATACGCTGGCCACGCAGTTGCCGCCGGAGCACGAATTGGAAAAAATCAAGAACAAACTGGAAACGGCATTGCTGTTTTCCAACCTGAAAGCGTTGGACAAGGCGACGAACCTCTGTTATTTCGAACTCATGGGCGGCGCCGGAAACCTGTCGGCGGAAATGGAGAAATACGCGGCCGTGGACGGGCGGCGTATGCAGGCGGCCGTCAAACGCTACCTGCGGGATGAGAACGCCACAACGCTTTATTATACAGCCAAATCATGAATTTCGATTATCGTCAGCTCATGCCCGAAACCCTGCGGCTCGGGAACGGCATACCGCTCTATCTGTTTCCGGACCCCAATTCGGAGTTGTTGCGCATAGAGTTCATCTTCGAAGCCGGCAGTTGCTTTCAGCGTAAACCCATCCAGGCACGGGCGTGCAACGCGCTGTTGGAAGCCACGTTGCACCATTCGGCCGACGCCATGACCGAACGGTTCGACTATTACGGCGCCTATATCGAGAAATATGTGGACCGCGACCAGTCGTCGCTCGTCATCTACGCGTTGGCGCGTTACAGCCGCGAAATCGTCGCGCTCTGCGAGGAGATTTTCAAGGAGGCCGTTTTCTCAGCCACCGAATTGAAACTGTATTTGGAAAAACAGCGCAGCCAGTTCGACATCGCGATGCAGAAGGTGGCCGAGGTGTCGCGGCGGGCGTTCTTCGCGCAGGTGTTCGGCGAGGGGCATCCCTACGGGCAGAACATCGAGCGGGCGGATTACGATCGCCTGCAGCGCGAGGACGTGGAGGCGTTCTACCGCGAGTTTTATGTGGCGGCCAACGCGGGCATCGTGCTGGCGGGCGGCTACAACGACGAGACCGTCAAGGCGCTGTCCGACCGTTTCGGCTGCGGTTTCCCGATAGGGCAGGCCGCCCCGTTGCCCGCTCCGTCGGAGGCCCTGCCGTCGGCCCGCAGCGGCTTCGTGCCCAAGGCCGGCGCGTTGCAGGCCTCGGTGCGCATGGGCAAGGTGGTCATGCCGCCCACGGCCGCCGATTTTTCAACGTTCAAGGTGCTGGATTACCTGTTCGGCGGCTATTTCGGTTCCCGCATCATGCAGAATATCCGGGAGGAAAAAGGCTATACTTACGGCATATCGTCTTATATATTGCCGCTGCGCGCGCATACGGTCTGGATTGTTGCTTCGGAGGTCAAGCAGGCTTGCAGCCGTCAGGTGGTGGCGGAAATCCGGAACGAGATGCGCAAGCTCTGCGACCGCAAGCCGGGCAAAAAGGAGCTGGATATCGTGCGGCAGGTCTATCAGGGCGACTTCCTGCGCGAGATGGACGGCATCTTCGAGATTGCCGAGAAGTGGAAATTCCTGCGGATGTTCGGGCTGACCGATGCGTTTTACCGTCAATTCGCCGAGACTCTGGAACAGATTACGCCCGCCGAAATCCAACAGGCGGCGCAACGCTATTTCGCGGCCGACAGTTTTCATGTGACGGTCTGCGGCGACGAAGCGGAGCGGGCGGAATAGAACAAACGGTTATTCGATGGGGGCGGTGTCCGCCTCTTCGGTATCGCCGTCCGGGTTTTCAGCAGCGGGCTCCGGGTCTTCCATCTGAAGCAGATGCTTGATGTCCAACACATCCCTTACGACAAACGCATTCGGGTAATCGTTCTGGATGCGGGCTAAGAACGCCGAGGCTTCGAGGCGCGTGCGGAAATTGCCGGCCTTGAGCTTGTAGTAGGGGGCGTCGTAGCTGAGGTAGGTCGGCGTTTCGGGGTAGAGGAACTGGAACAGCTCGTTGGCCTGTTCGGCGGCCGCGCCGGAATGGTTGCCGCTGGCCGAGAAGAACAGCACGCTGTAGCCTTGCGTGGGATGATCCTTGTAATAAGCCAAACGTTTCTGCAACAAACTGTCCAAGGCCTTGTCGTGCGTTATCCGCCGCAGGATGTCGCCCAGCGGCAGTACCGTGTCGGGGGCGGGAGCCAGCGAGTCCGGTAAAACGTTCAAGGTCGAATCCGCTTCAAGCGGAAACGGGTAAAGCGTCGTGTCGGCCGCCGCTTGCGCATGGGTTCGGCACGGCGTCAGCACGCAGAAAAATCCCCATAGGATCAAGGCTTGGAAAAATCCGAAGGCGGTTTGCATGGCAACAAGGTTTGGCGGTTATTCCGGTCACAAAGATAACAATAATACGGATTTTTTTTATAACTTTGTAACCTATCGGCCATCGGGCCGGCTTAGCGTTCGCGGTAAAAACAAGTGTAAATGGAAGAGAAATTTTTATCGATCATCGAAAAGAGCATCAAGGCCAATTGGGATCATGCGGCCTTGACCGACTATAAGGGCGCGACGTATCAATACAAGGACATCGCGCGCAAAATCGCCAAGCTGCATATCCTGTTCGAGGAATGCGGCGTGGTGAAAGGCGACAAGATCGCCATCATCGGGCGGAACTGCGCCAACTGGGCCGTCGTTTATTTAGCCACGCTGAGCTACGGGGCGGTCGTGGTGCCGGTACTGCACGAATTCAAGCCGGAGAGTCTGCACCATATCATCAACCACTGTGAAGCCAAGTTGCTGTTCGTAGGGGATGTGGTTTGGGAGAACCTGAACCCCGTCGATATGATACGGGTGTCGGCCATCTATTCGTTGACGGATTTCAATGTGCTGTATTGCAGTTCGGAACGTTGCGACATGGCCCGCGCCAATCTCAACCGGCTGTTCGGTGAGCGTTACCCGCGTTCGTTTACGAAAGACGACCTGCATTTCCATGTGGAGGACAACGAGGAACTGGCGTTGATCAGCTATACGTCGGGCACGACGAGCAGTTCCAAGGGCGTGATGTTGCCGTACCGCAGCCTGTTGTCGAACCTGCTGTTCGCGGGCGAGGTCATCCATAACCTCGGCCCCGACAAGACCGTGGTTTCATTGTTGCCGATGGCGCATATGTACGGTATGGCGTTCGAGTTCCTGTTCGAGATGTCGGTGGGCGCGCACGTGTATTTCCTCACGCGCAACCCGTCGCCGAAGGTCATCATGGAGGCCTTCGAGGAAATCAAGCCGGGCATCATCATCGCCGTGCCGCTGATTATCGAGAAGATTTACCGCAAGAAAATCGTGCCCGTCATCGACCGGCCGGCCATCAAGGCGATGCTCAAACTGCCGTTCCTGGACAAGACGGTGACCGACAAGGTTCGGGAAACGCTCGTGGCCTCGTTCGGCGGGCAGTTCTACGAAATCATCATCGGCGGCGCGCCGTTCAACAAAGAAACCGAGGATTTCTTCAAGCGGATGCAGTTCCCCTACACGGTGGGCTACGGCATGACCGAATGCGGCCCCATCATCGCCTACGAAGACTGGGCGAAGCACGTGCTGCACTCCTGCGGCAAGGCCGCGCCCCGCATGGAAATCCGTATCGATTCGGCCGACCCGTTGAACGAGGTGGGCGAGATTCACGTACGCGGCGCCAACACGATGCTGGGCTATTACAAGAACGCGGAAGCGACGGCCGCCGCCTTTACGGAAGACGGCTGGATGCGGACGGGCGACCTGGGCCTGCTGGACGAGGAAGGCAACCTCTTCATCAAGGGCCGCAGCAAGAACATGATTTTAGGCCCGAGCGGTCAGAATATCTATCCGGAAGAAATAGAAGACGTGTTGAACACAATGCCGTTCGTATCGGAATCGCTGGTGCTGGATGTGGGCGGCGGCCGTCTGGAGGCTTGCATCTATCCGGATTTCGAAGCGGCCGATGCCGCGAACCTCGTGTACGAAGACTTGCAGCGCATCATGGAGCAGAACCGCGTGGAACTCAATACGTCCTTGCCGGCTTACAGTCAGATTACGCGCGTGCGGCTCGTGACCGAGGAGTTCGAGAAAACGCCCAAGCGCAGTATCAAGCGTTTCCTCTATCAGATTACGAAGTCGTAATCAGAACGTCGTCAGCTCCGTATAGTATTCGAGGATGCCGCGGTCGGTCAGCAGCGACAGGAATTCAACGATGGCGCGGCGGTAGTCTTTGGCTTCGCCCAGGTCGTAGAGCGGCGCGTCGTCGCCCGTCGGGTCACCCGTAAAGGTCTCCAACCAATCGGAAAAGTCGGCCGAAAGGTGCGGATAGCAACCGTAGTCTTTCCGTAGGCAGCGTATCGTGCCGGCGCCGTCGTAGGCCTGGTTCAGCACGTCGAACAGCGAGTTCAGCACGAGATTGGCGTATTTGTCGTAGTTCAACAGCCGTTTGTGTCCGTAGATATAGGCATAGTTGAACCGCATGACCGTTTTCATGAGTTCGTAGCATTCGGGCGAGAGGCGCAGCCCGTTTTCGGGGTCGCTGTGCCGGCAGAGGTCGATGATGAACGTGTGGATGAGGTTGGTGTTGTTGACGGCCTGCAAAGGGTAGCAGCGCGCGGTCTCTTTTTCCAGGATGCGGATTTGCTCCGGTTCGAGCAGACCGATGCGTTGGGCGTCTTCGAGGTCGCGGCCGAGGTAGGCCATCTTGTCTGACAGCTTGACGACGCAGCCTTCCCAGGTGTAAGGGTCAAAGCGGCGGTGCTTGCTGAACTGCATGAGGTCGATG
This sequence comes from uncultured Bacteroidales bacterium, assembly GCA_947174375.1. Lineage (GTDB taxonomy): Bacteria > Bacteroidota > Bacteroidia > Bacteroidales > P3 > CAMXAS01. The sequence goes on along the minus strand of CAMWIS010000007.1, from coordinate 517 downwards.
GCCTCGTCGCGCGTGCGGAGGCATTGCTGGTTCACCTCGCCGCAGTGCGCGATGATGCCGTCGCGGACGGCGTACGTCAGGTTGAGGTGCTGGTAGCGGCCGTTCGGGGCCGGCAGCCGTTCGAGCGCGTCGATGACGCGCAGCGAGTTCTTCTCATGCCAGAATTCGCCCAATTCGTGCTGCTTGCAGAGGGCGTCCAGTACCGTCTCGCCGCGGTGTCCGAAGGGCGCGTGGCCGAGGTCGTGCCCCATCGCGATGGCTTGGGTCAGCTCGGTGTTCAGCCCCATGAAGCGGGCGATGGTGCCGCTTACCGAAATCACATGGTTGACGTGTTCGATGCGCGTGCAGATGCGGTCGTCGTGCGTATGGAAGAAGACCTGCGTCTTCGATTTGAGGCGGGAGTAAGCGAGCGAGTGCAGGATGCGGCCGGCGTCGCGGTCGAATTCGCTGCGGATTTCGTCCGGCTTGCGGCGGTCGGGGCGTTGGCGCGCGATGCAGGTGTCCCAATGCGGGTGCC
>CAMWIS010000006.1 GCA_947174375.1 uncultured Bacteroidales bacterium | reverse complement strand
GCGATAGACGGGTACATGAGCCCGCAGCGCGCCATACCTTCCGGTTCGGTCAGCCAAACGGCTTCTTCTATGTCCTCTTCGGTCTGCGGCTTGAGCGCGGGCGGCTCGGTACCGGTGGCCGTTTCGGGCGTCTCCATCGCATACCACACGCATTCTTTGAGCGCGATATCGTGTTTGCGGCGAATCAGATGGTAGGTCGTCGGCAGGTCTTCGCGCAGGACGAGCGGCGTCAGGCCGGTTTCCTCGGCCACCTCGCGCAAGGCCGTGTCGCGTATGGCTTCGCCTTTCTCCTGTTTACCCTTGGGCAAGTCCCAAAAACCGCGCCGATAGATATAGAGGTAGCGGTCGCCATGCCGTACGAGGCCGCCGCCCGCGCGGATGACTTCAAAACGCCGTTTGAAGGCCGCGAAAGCCTCGGCGGGCGCGTCGCACCGCACCAGGATGTTGTCGGTCTCTTCCACGGCCAACAGGCGGTCGAAAAAGGCGTCGTCCGTGCCCAAGGTCGTGATTTTTAACTGGTCGTCAGATAATTCCGTCCATAGGGCGGCCTTTTCGCGGGCGGAAGCCAGTTCGGCTTCCGCCGCGAAGATGATGGCGCGCCGTTCGGTAAAAACCGTGTACATAGCGGGTCTTTATTTAACGGGGATGCGTTTCAGGATTTCGACGGTCAACCGCCAGCAGCGTTCCACGGTGTCGATTTGGAGCCGTTCGTCGGGCGAGTGCACGCCGCGCATCGTCGGGCCGTAAGACACCATGTCCATGCCCGGATATTTGGTCGCGAAAAGGCCGCATTCCAAGCCCGCGTGGATGGCCAGGGCCAAGGGCTCTTCATGGAACAGCTCGCGGAACGTGTCGGTGCAGATTTTCAGAATCGGCGAGGCGGGGTCGGGCGTCCAGCCGGGGTAGCCGTCGCTGTGGCTGATGCGGACGTCCGGGCCGATAAGACGGAAGCAGGCCGCGATGCGTTCGGCGGCCGCCACCTTGGCCGACTCCACCGACGAGCGTTGGCTCGTGCTGAGCCGGATCAGCCCGTTTTCGGGTTCGTAGTGCATGGAGGCCAAGTTCGTGGACGTTTCCACAAAGTTGGGGATGTCGGAACTCATGCGCAGCACGCCGTGCGGACAGGCGAACATCGCGTCGCAGAAGCGCATCTGCCGGTCGAGCGCCCATACCTTTTCGGGCAAGGCGGCCTCCACGGCCTGGATGCGCAGGTTGGGTTCGGTCTTGAACTCCCGTTTCAGGACGGATTCGTAATGCGCCACGGCTTCCAACAGCGTTTTCACGCGGTCTTCGGGCAGGGCGACGGTGGCGGAGGCTTCGCGCGCGATGGCGTTGCGCAGGTTGCCGCCGTGCAGGTCGCTCACGCGCAGCGACAGCGGCGCGGTTTGGGCGCAGAGGAAGCGTACGAGGAATTTATTGGCGTTGCCGAGCCCCTTGTTGATGTCGTCGCCGGAGTGACCGCCTTTGAGGCCGCTTACCTGTATCGTGTAAGCGCGCGTGTGCGACTGCGGCCGCGCTTCGGTCTGTACCGGCACTTCGGCCAGCGTGTCGATGCCGCCCGCACAGCCGATAAAGAACTGGCCGTCGTCCTCCGAATCGAGGTTGAGCAGTATTTTGCCTTGCAGGAAGCCGGGTTTCAGCCCGAACGCCCCCGTTAGCCCCGTTTCCTCGTCCACCGTAAACAGGCATTCCACCGGGCCGTGTACGAGGCTGTCATCCGCCAGGACGGCCAGTCCGAACGCGCAGCCGATGCCGTTGTCCGCGCCCAGTGTCGTGTCTTTGGCCTTGAGCCAGCCGTCTTCGATATGCACCTCAATCGGGTCGGTGTCGAAATTGTGTTTGGAGTCGGCGTTCTTTTCGCACACCATGTCCATATGGGCTTGCAGGATGACGCCCTGACGGTTTTCCATGCCCGGCGTGGCCGGCTTGCGGATCAGGACGTTGCCGGTTTCGTCCGCGATGGTTTCCAAATGGTGTTCCCGCCCGAACGCGAGCAGGTATTCCCGTATCTTTTCCTCTTTCTTGGACGGACGCGGAATGCGCAGGATTTCACCGAAATAGCGCCATACGCCTTCCGGTTTCAGTTGGTTCAGGATTTCGTTCATATCGTCAGGTATTTAAAATTTTCGTTTCAGGGGTCAGAACAGCCGTCGGAACGGCGTGATGAGCCATTCCGCAAAGCGGTACAGCCACGGCACGTTCTTCCATTTCTCGTAGTCGAGGTCGCGGCACTGCTTGTCGGTCTCCGCGATATGCGTCTGCAGCAGTTGTACGGTGTCGGCGTGTTCGCCGTAGAGCATGATTTCGTATTGGTAGCGGAAACTGCGGTAGTCCAAATTGGCCGACCCCATGAAGAACCGCTTGCCGTCGATGAGCACGCATTTGGCGTGCAGGTTGTCGGGCGTGAACAGCCGCCAGTGCACGCCCTGTTTGTAGAGCGGCCCCAAGTATTTGTTGCGCAGCAGGTCGATAATCGGCACGTCGGAATGCAGCGGCAGGTAGATTTTGACCGTGACGCCGCGCGAGGCCGCCTCCGCCAAGGCCTTGCGCAGTTTGTGGCCGGGCAGGAAGTAGGGCGTCTCGATGAGGATTTCGTGCCGGGCGTTCTGAATCAGGTTGAGCGTGTAGTCGCGTATGGTCTGATAGTAAGTCGAGGGCGTATCCTGTATGATGTTGTAGCCGTGGTAGGAGATGATTTTCTTTTTCTCGAACGGCACGAGTTCGTAGAACTTGTATTGCTCGTAGTTCTTGAAGAACACGCCGCGGAACTTGTGCGTGATGGGGCTTTGAATCCGCAGGTTCAGGTCGCGCCAGCTGATGGAATAGGACGTGAGGTTGGACGATCCGATGTACGTGATATGGTCGTCTATGAGCAACAGCTTGCGGTGGCTGCGCGTGTGGTTGCGTGCAAACGTATTGGAAATGAAGAACTTTATTTTCTTGAAGTAGCGCAACTTGACGCCGGCGGCCAACAGGTCGGCGAAAAAGAGCTCGTTGGCTTGCGTGCCGTAAGCGTCCACGAGCAGGCGGATGTCCAAACCTTCCTGCGCCTTTTGCAACAGGGCTTCCCGGAAACGCTTGCCGATGGCATCCTCCCCGAACCGGTACGTCTCTAAATAAATGTATTTCGTAGCCGCGCGGATGTCGTCTATCATGGCGCTGAACAAGCGCAGGTTGTCGTCGAACAATTGCGTGTTGTAGTTCTCCAGCATAGCGGTTACAAACTTACCAAACTTGCGCCTTATTTCCAAAACCGGTTTCAAAGTTTGCGAATTCGTATGTTTCGGAGTAAATTTGTAGGACGGTTGGCCCCGAAGGTACGGGGGCGGCCAAGGGATTGACGTTAAAACATTGAGAGTTATGATTAAATCGATGACCGGCTACGGCAAAGGCATCCGCACTTGGCAGGGGAAAAAGATGACGATGGAAATCAAGAGCGTCAATTCCAAGGTGTTGGATATGAGTTGGCGTTGGAGCGGGCCCTATAAGGAGTTGGAGAACGACCTGCGCACGCTGGTGGCCGACCGCTTGCAGCGCGGCAAGGTGGATATCTACGTGACGGTGCGGGACGAAGCGGGTGAAGCGGACCGGATGCCGGAACTGAAGATGGACTTTTTGAAAAAGACCTATGAGCAATTGGCGCCGTGGTGTGTTAAGCCGAGCGGTTTACCTGCCGTATCGACGCAATGGTTGCCGGCGATGTTGGCATCGGCTATGGTGATGCAACCCGATGCGTGGCGCCGGCCCGAGGAGGTGGAATGCACGCCCGAAGAGTTGACCGCGGCCGGCGCACAGCTGCGGGCCTTGGCCGACGAGGTGCTGACGGCCGTTGACCGTTTCCGCGCGCAGGAGGCCGAGGGCTTGAAAAAAGACCTGTTGTTGCGGGTGTCGCTCATAGAGGAGAAATTGGCGGCCGTGGAGCCGTTCGAGAAAGGCCGTCTGGCCCGTATCAAGGAGAAGCTGACGAAGGCCTTGCAGGAGTGGAACGCGCAGTGGGAGAGCCAGCCGGATGTCCGTAACCGTTTCGAGGAGAGTCTGATTTATTATCTTGAAAAATGGGACGTGACCGAGGAGAAAGTCCGTCTCGCCAAGCATTGCCGTTATTTCCGCGAGAGCATAGACGAAGACGGCGCGGGCAAGAAGCTCGGCTTCATCGCGCAGGAGATGGGGCGCGAAATCAACACACTCGGTTCCAAATCGAACGAAGTGGAGATGCAGCGTCTGGTCGTCGAGATGAAAGACGAATTGGAAAAGATTAAAGAACAACTGTTTAATATATTGTAACCATGGATATGACCTTGTCGAAAGGCGCGATCGATTTTATAGACGACGCTTACATCTTTCGGCTGTTGGAACAGAAGGAAGATGCGGGAAAAGTACGTGAAGTACTGGCTAAAAGTTTGGAAAAGAAGGCGCTGAATCTTGAAGAAACGGCGGCTTTGCTGGCGGTCAAGAGCCCGGAACTGTTGGAGGAAATCTATCAGGCGGCCCGCAAGCTCAAACGCGAGGTGTACGGCAACCGCATCGTGTTGTTCGCCCCGCTTTACATCGGCAACCATTGCGTGAACGACTGCCTCTACTGCGGTTTCCGTCGCAGTTTGACTTCGACCGTAAGACGGACGCTGAGCGATGAAGAGTTGGTGCAGGAAGTCAAGTCGTTGGAGGCCGAAGGCCACAAGCGGCTGATTCTCGTCTATGGCGAGTCGCCGGCCTATTCGCCCGAATTCATCGCCCATACGGTGGAGGTCGTCTATGCCACGAAGAACGGTCATGGCGAAATCCGCCGCGTCAACATCAATGCCGCGCCCCTCGACATCGAGGGCTTCAAGACCGTGAAGCAGGCCGGCATCGGCACGTATCAGATTTTCCAAGAGACCTACCATAAGGAAACCTATGCCAAATATCATCCCGCCAACACCTTGAAAGGCAACTTTATGTGGCGGCTCGACGGCATGGATCGCGCCTATCAGGCCGGCTGTGACGACATGGGCATCGGCGCCCTGTTCGGCCTGTACGACTGGCGTTTCGAGGTCATGGGCTTGGTTTCCCATGCGTTGCACCTGCAAGGCCGTTACGGCGTAGGCCCGCATACCATCAGTTTCCCGCGCATCCAGCCGGCCAACGGTTTGGATTTGGCCTTGCCGTATCAGACCACCGACGCGCAGTTCAAGCAGTTGGTGGCCGTATTGCGTTTGGCCGTGCCTTATACGGGGCTGATTATGACGGCGCGCGAGTCGCCGGCCGTCCGCGACGAGGTCATGGAGTTCGGCGTTTCGCAAATCGATGCCGGCACGCGGCTCGAAATCGGCGCCTACCATGAGAAGGAAAACATCACGGATGCGCAGAAGCTTGAGAAAGAGCAGTTTCAGATTGGCGACAACCGGACGTTGGACGAAGCCATCGGCTGGTTGCTTTCGCGCGACTTCATCCCGTCGTTCTGTACGTCCTGCTATCGGGTGGGGCGCACGGGCGAGCATTTTATGGAATACGCGATACCGGGTTTCATCGGCCGTTTCTGTACGCCCAACGCCATCATGACGTTGGCCGAATATATGAAGGACTATGCCGGCGAACGGACGCGGAAAGAGGGGGAAGCCCTGATTGCGCGGGAGTTGGCCAAGATGCCGGAGGACGAGATGAAACGCAGTCTGGTGGAACGCCTGCGTAATCTGGCCGAGGACGACAAACGCGACCAGTTGTTTTAAAGACCGTTAGGCGGGCGCGGGGCGTCCGCCTAACGGGGTATCCTAGCGATTCATCATCTGTTGGTTGAGTTCATACAGATGCGTTTTGCCGAATTTGGCGATGCGTTCGGCAATCGCGCCCGCCGTTTCTTCCTCCTCGATCTGTTCGCGGACGAAGTCCCAGAAGAACAATTCGGTCGCCTTGTCTTTTTCGGCTTCCGCCAGCGTGACGAGTTGGTCGATCATCTTCGACACCTTGCATTCGTGGGCGTAAACGGCTTTGAAGACGTCGGCCAAATCCTTCCACGTACTCGGCGTGTCTTCGGCCTTGCCCAGCACGACGGTGCCGCCGCGTTTGATAAGGTAGGACGCCATCTTGTAGGCGTGTTCGTTTTCTTCCTCGGCCTGTTTGCGGAGCCAGTGGGCGAAGCCGTCCAAACCGTCTTTCTCGCAGTAGAACGACATGGCCGTGTAGAGGCGGGAAGACCAGAATTCAGCGGTAATCTGTTGATTGATCGCTTTCTCAAGTTTCTTTGTGAGGTTCATGATTTTGTTATTTAATTGGTTTATAGTTTCTTGTCTTGATTTTCCGTCAATGGTTCGGACGGCCATCCTAACAGATTGAGGAACAGTCGCTCGAATTGGCGGGCCTGTTCGTCGCGCCGGTATGGCCGGCGGACTTCGGGGGCGCCGGGGGCGTGCGTGTAGCCTTGGGCTTGCCATTGGGCGTGGGCGGCGGCGAGGAAGGCTTCGACTTCCGCCACCGTGGAAGCCGCGCAACCCTGACCGTTTTCGCGCAGCAATTCGGCAATCGGCCCTTCGTCGTTGCGGATGCAGAGAATCGGCTTCTCCACGCCGATGGCTTCGAAGAGTTTGGTTGTAAGGACGCCTTGCGGCCGGCGGTCGGATTTTTTCTGACAGAACCAGTGCCAGGGGCGGTAGAGGCGCGTCCGCGCGAGCTCGGCGTTCGGGTCAGCGGCCGTATGGCCGGCGGAACGGTTCGTCAGCACGAGCAGGACGGAAGCGCGGTTCAGAACCGCCGGAAGTTCATCGGAGGCGATATAACCGTAAAGTTGTACCGGGGCCGACGGGTCGTTGTTTCCGGGGAAACTGACGTTCAGCGTGGGCGAAAGGCGGGCGGTAAGGTCCGTTATCTGCCGTTGTGAAGCCGTGTCGCAGTAGAAGACCAAACGGGCGTCCTGTGCCCAGGCGGCCCGTTCGCGCCGTCCTTTTTCCACGGCCTGCAACAGCAGGGACGGGTCGCGCAACGCCAAACTGAGGATGCGCCCCGTATAAACGATATCGAATGTAGGCGTGGGTTGAGGCTGGAAAGCGTAGAGGACGGGGTCGTAGCCGTTGGGAATCCGCCTTACGTTTTCGGGACGGCGGATGGCCAGCCCCAAAAGGGCGGTATGCCAATGGGAAACGGTCGTCACGGCCTCTGTCCGGCGCAACAGGCGGTTACGTTTTTGAATCTGCGTCATGCCCCACAGCCGGCCGAGTCCTTGTTCCAAACCGCCCCAGTGCGGTAAGGGCCGCGCGATGAAGCCGCAGTCGGGGTATTGCTCGATGATGTCGCGCAGGTCGGCGACCCAGGGCAGGTTGTAGCGGCGCGCGATGCGGGCGGCCACCGTCATCGGGAACGTACGGTAGGTGCTGCTCAGCACGAGGTCGAACGGCCTTTCTTCGCAGAGGCGGGCGGCCAGGTCGTAGAGGACGCGGTGTTTGCGGTGGCGGCCGAAGTGGGCTTTGAGGAAGTCGGGGAAGTTAGCCTCGTGCACCTCCACGCCTTCCCGCAGAAAGGCGAATTCGCCGCGCGCGCCGATTTTTTCCGATACCACGGTTACCGCGTGACCGAACGATTGCAGGTAGCGGGTCAGATAGCCCATGCGCGGTGCGAAAGCCGGCGGAAACAGGTCGCATATCAGCAGGATACGTAGGTGGGGTTGAAAGTTTTTTCCCTGTAAACGAGCCATATAGGCGCAGGCTTCGGCATAGAGCCGCCTCGGAAAACCGTAGGCGACGCGGGCGTGTTCCATGCCGGGCATGGGGGGCGTGTCGGTGGGATGCGTGCCGCCGTACATGAACGACGTATTGTGCCAAAGCAGGCAGGCTTCGCCGCCAACGGCATGGGCGCGGTCGAGCAGTTGGAACAGCGTCTGCCGCGCCTGGGCCTCGTCCAAGTGCATATAAGCCGGGTTGAACAGCGAGCTGTCCATGCAGAGCAGCGGGTGGTAGGTCACGGACGTCAGCCGGCGGGCGGCCGGATCGACGGCGCGCACGGGGCGCGCCGTCCCGAGGCGAAAGCCCGCCGTATCGGCAAAGCCCATCGTAAAGTCATCGCAGAGCCCGTTGTCGGCTAAAAAACCGATGTGGGACGGCTCGGTAAAGCGCAGGAAGTGGTGGCGCGTGTAACGCACGGCCGCGCCCCAGGCTTTTTCCAGATGCCGCTTCTCTTTGCCGATACGTTCCGGCCGCCCGCCGGCCGTATAGGAGACGTGCAGGCCGAGGGCCGCGCCCTGACGCGACAGGCGGTCGCGCAGGCGGCGCAACGCGCGGCCGCCGAGGCGGTAACGCGGTTTATCGTAGCGGGACTTTCCGCATGATTTTATAAAGTAAATATCTTGAACGACAGGGCTTGAAGCGTCTTTATTTAAAGTTGTTTTCAGGCTGTTGTCCAGGGTGCCTATCGTAGTGAAAGTATCGTATGGATCACGGGCGTTTTCGCCGAACCAATGGGGGAAAGTTCTACGTAAGCCGCGCCCGTCGCGCAGGGAGCGCAACCGGCCTTTGCCCGAACGGTAAAGGAAGGGCGCGTCCACGTCGTGGGTCAGGTAGATACGTCTCAGACCGGGCTGCCAGGCGGGCGACGGACAGGCGCCGGTACCGGCGGAGCGGGCGGCTACGCATTCGTCCACGCGGGCTTTGAGCCACAGACCGTATTCGTCCACAATCGGGCGGTGGAGGACGCCGGCGCGCGCCGCCCAACTCTCGCGGCCGGGAAAACGGCCGTGCGCGTCGCGTACCGTAGGCCGCATCCACTCCTCGTAGCGGCTCAGCATAAAGTAGGCCGCCGCCACGAAATCGGCGTGCAGGACCAATGTCTCGCCTTGGGCGTGCGCGTACCGTGCCATGCGGTTTTCACCGAATGGCACGGGCAGCCCGTCCAGTAGGGCGGGCTGCGCCGGCGGCAGGCTGCGGGCCGTGCCGTAGTCGGCTTGGAAAAAGGCGGAGGGCTTGATAACGAGCGTATAGCGCGGCCATTCGGCTTCGTCGGCCGTATAGCCGATGCGGTCGAGGTAAAACGGGTCGTCCCGCAACAGAAACGAAAGGGTATAGCGTACGGTTTCTTCCATGGGGACTATGGTTTGGGCGGGCGGCCCGTCGGACGACGGATAAGCCGGTTTAGTTTGCGCCAGGCCCGCTTGCACAGTCCGGGGCGGCGGCCCTGGAGCGCGATATAAGGATGGGGCGTCGCGCCGAATCCTTGGAAGAACTGCGCGATGCCTTCTATCATCGAACCTTCGAAATCGAATACGTCGCAGAAGCCGGCGCAATGCGCGATGGCCTTGAATAGCACGAGCGTTTGGGCATGGGCGTGGGGCGGCTTCCGCCGCAGGCTGCCCCCGGCCACGTAGTAGGCCGTGTCGCCCTGCCAGGCCACGAAGGCCGCCGACAGCAACGCCCCGTCGGGGGCGTAGCCGCCCCACAGCAGACCTTGCCGCCTTTGGCAAGCGGCTTCGATAAGCCGCGTCAGGCAGGCGGTTTCCGTTTCGGACGTATGGCGTCCACGGGCGGCAAAGGTCTGCCGGTACAGCCGGCAAAAATCCGCCGTGGAACAAGGTTTTACCGTAATGCCGGCCGCCTCGGCCAAATGGAGCCGCCGCCGGCTGTCCCGGCCCATGCCCGCCCGCAGGGCCGTCTCCACGGCCGCCGCGTCGCCTTCTTGCCGCCAGGCCCGCAGGTTCTCCAAGCGGTAGGAATAGCGGAGGCGCAAATCCAAACCGCGCCAGTAAAACGGCTGCGCCTGCCGCTGTCGGGTCGGGAATTGCAGATAAACGTAGCGGTAAGGGCTCAAAGCCGCGGCCAAATCGGTCAGGATTTTATGCTCTTTTGTCTGATTGTCAGGCGATAGCCAAATGAAAGTGTGCTGGGTAAACAGCGGGTTCTGCACCGTATTACCGTAGGGCGTATGCACGGGCATGGCGGCCAAAACGCGGGTCGGATCCGACGCGGCCGCCGTCCAGTCCGGCGTCTCGGGCACGGTGAGCACCGTCCACGCCTCCGGGCAGGCCGTATCCAGCCACCATGCCTGTGCGAACAACGGAATGTCAAGCCCTTGCGGGCTTTCGCACAGCGCGCGGTAGAACCGTCGCCTCAGGTCGGCTTCGCTATTGGTTTTTATATTGCAGGACTTCGTCATGGAAATAACGTATCGAAACGCCGGCGATGCGGAACATCTCTTCCGACTCGGCGCCGGCATGGTAGCGGTATTCGCAGACCACGTCCCGGATGCCGCAGTTGATGATGAGCATGGCGCAGGTGCGGCAGGGGGTCATCGTGCAGTAGAGCGTCGCGCCCTCCAGGGCGATGCCGCGCTTGGCCGCCTGGCAAATCGCGTTCTGCTCGGCATGGACGGTGCGCACGCAGTGGGTGGACGTATGGCCGTCTTCATGCACCATCTGCTTGAACAGGTGGCCCACCTCGTCGCAGTGCGGCAGATGGGCGGGGGAGCCCACGTAGCCCGTTACGAGAATCTGTTTGTCCTTGACGATGACGCAGCCGCTCTTGCCGCGGTTGCAGGTGGCGCGTTGCGCCACGCTGTGGCACAGCCCCATAAAATATTCGTCCCAGTCGGGGCGTGGCTTGTAGGCCGCCAGGATTTGTTCGATCTGCGCGTGCAGGTAGGCGAGGCTGCCGCTGTTGTCCAATTTGGCGTCGGCCATTTCCATGCAGGCGGAAAGGTTCTGCTTGGTGGGGGCGGCGTTGTTCATCTCGCGCGCCTCGTTGGCCTTGAACGTGTCGAAATCCACATGGTCGGTGGCCGAGCCGCGTTCGCTGATGCGGTGGAAGCGCGTGTCTATCGGCGCATCCACCGACAGGAGCAGGAAGCGGCGGTTCGGGTCGGCTTCGGCCTTTTTCCGCAGGGCTTCCACCTCGGCCGTGGCGCGTATGCTTTCGATAATGGCGTTCTGTCCGCCCGATACGGCCTGTTCGAACAGCTGATCGACGATATACGACGCGCCGTGTTCGGCCCGCAGGCGGTTGGCGGTCTCCGTCATGCTGTCGCGGTTCACGGCCAGCCCGTTTTTCTGAATCTCGGCCGTCAGGAAGTCGCGCACCGAGAAGTGTTTGAACTGCAAATGCGATACGATATAATCGACCACCGTACCCTTGCCGGCGCCCAACGTGCCGGTAATGCCAATCACGACCATACTACTTTATATTATCCTTTTTGTCCGTTTCCAAGAATTTAAGCCCGCGCGCGATGGCCTCCATCTGTATCAGCAGGTCGCGTTTCGGCTTGCGCGGCGAGTACAGGTAGGCGTCCATCATCAGGACGCGGTTATGCGCCGTATCCACCAAAACGTAGTTGACGAACGGTCCGCCCATGAAGTCGCCCTTCAGTTTCCAAAGCCCCCTCGTCTCTACGGCGTAGCGGCCGTCGATTTGAATCGGGCGGCTTTCGGGATACTCGTCCGGATAGCCGGTCTCGGTCGTCATATACGAACCGTCGAGCGGTCCGGGGATATTGGCAACCATTTCGTTACGTTTTTTCAGGATATGCGGTAACGTAAACGTTTCGGCATCGGTATAGGGGTAAATCTGGAACACGATGCCTTGCCCCGCGTGTTTGCTTTCCTTACGTATCCAGGCGAAGTCCTTTCTCATCGAAGCGAATTCGAAGCCGTCCGGGAAGATCAGTGAAAAACCGTAGTGCTTTTCCAGGTTGCGGCTCAGGTCGATGTTCTCGCTTTTTTTGAACACCCGTTGGATGCGTTCGTACTCCCTTTCGTAGATATTATGCCGGATGAAGGCCTTGTAGCGGTTGAACAGCGAGTCGAACTGGCCGCTGTTCTTGACCTTGAACCAAAAGACGACCTGCGGGATGGCCCACCGGTTGGCGCTCATTTCCACCGACGGCTGTTCGAGCGCGGCGTCCACCTCTATGCCGAGGATGTTGCGGTGGTGCATGAACATCGGGTTGTCCTTGAACGCTTCGGGCTGGATGTTGGCCAACGTGAAACGCGGCTCGGCCTGGTTCAGGAGCGGTTGCGGTTCCATGAACCACTGTTGCAGGCTGTCGCGGAACAGATTCTCGTAATACGCTTTGGGGCAGACGACGATGATTTCACAGGTCTTGCCGCCCGAACCGGGCAGGCTCTGTTTGACGGCGGACGGGTTGCCCGTCTTTTTATCCGTCTGCGGGCGACAGGCCGTCAAGCCTAATAGGAGTGCGCCGGCCAAGCCCAACAGGACAAGGGTTCTATGCATACCGATACGTTTAGGTTTCTGCAAATATAGCGTAAATCGGGCGGGGATGCAAATCAAGGCAGCAGTTCCAGAATACGGCGCGCGTTGTCGGCCGGGTCGTAGTGGGCATGGAGATAGGCGGCGCGCGCGTCGAGGGCACGGGCGTCGGGCGCGTCGGCCAGCAGCCGCCGGATGGCGGCGGCGAGTTCGTCGGGCGTGTCGGCCACGGTGCAAAGCGGGCTCAGCGCGCGGTCGGTCAGCATGGGCGTGTTGACGAGGCAATGGCCGTTGCCTTTGGCCAGCGCGTGGAGGAGTTTGAGCTTGATGCCCGTGCTTTGAAACGTCAGCAGGGCGTTCACGCGCGCTTCGGCAATCAGGCGGTCCATGGTCGGCTGGTCGGGGTCGGCCACGAGGCGGACGTTCGGCCATCCGGCGGCCTTGCGCTTCAAGGCTTCGGCGGGCGACTTGCCGGCCAGGACGACGCGCGTGCCGGGGGCGAGGCGCGGAACGACTTCATCCAGCAGGAAGGCGGCGGCCCGCACGTTTTCGGCCACGGACAGGTTGGCGTGGTAGAGAACGTAGGGGGCGGTGGCCAGGGACGTGGCCTGCGGCCGCCGGTCATCGTAGAAGCAGGGCACCCATTCGGCACGGAGGCCGGGGTACTGTTTTTGGAAATAAGCGCGGTCGTCCGGCGTAATGGCGAGCAGGGCATCCGCGTGGCGCAGTTGCGGTTCGTACCGGCGGAGTTTGCCCGCTTCCATGCGGTAGTAGGCGCGTCGGTAGCCGGGGGGCGCCGCTTTGGCCAATTCGGAATAGTAGGCGTGTTCGATGTTGTGGGCGCGTACGATTTTGAAGCGGTCGCGCAGCGCCGGATGGTTCAGGAAGAAGCAGGTGTGCAGGCCTTCGAACAGGATGGGGGCGTCGTCGGCCGCCAGGGCTTCGATGAGACGCGGGTTCCTGCGGCTGTAAACGATATAGGGCAGGGTGGAAAGCAGGGAGGCGGGGCCGGTGGCGCGGTCGTAGTACGACACGCGGTCGGCCACGGCGGCCAGTTCGGGCGCTTCGGCGCAGCGGTAGCGGTACGTATGCAGCGTGAGCCGGCAGCCGGCGGCTTTCAACGCCCGCAGTTTGTAATAGACATCGATGATGCCGCCGTAAGTGGGCGGAAACGGGACTTGGAAACTGACCACATGGAGGTGGGGGCTCGCCGGCATAATCGGTGGGGTTTGAAACGCGGGTTTGAATGTTCAAAGGTAACATAAGATTTCGAAAAACCCAAAGGGTTGACGGGTAACCGGCGGCGGGACAGCGTTCAAAACGTGTTCATAATATTTCCGGCGGACTTTTTAACGAAGCCACATTTTAACTATCTTTGCGGTCACTAAATCTTCATGAAAAATGATAAAAAAGGTTAAGCACGCACTGATTTCGGTGTTTCACAAGGAAGGTCTGGACGAGTTGTTGGAGGCCTTGAAGGCGAACGGCACGCATATCTATTCGACGGGCGGTACGTACAAGTATCTGCTGGACAAGGGGATGGACGTGAGTACGGTGGAATCGTTGACGACCTATCCGTCCATTTTGGGCGGCCGCGTCAAGACGCTGCACCCGATGGTGTTCGGCGGCATCCTCGGCCGGCGCGAAGAGGCGCAGGACATGGCCGAGATGCAACAGTACGGGATGCCGGAAATCGACATGGTGGTCGTGGACCTCTATCCGTTCGCGCAGACGGTGGCCGATGGCGGTACGGAAGCGGAAATCATCGAGAAAATCGACATAGGCGGCGTTTCGTTGATCCGGGCGGCCGCCAAGAATTTCAAAGACGTGCTGATCGTACCCTCGAGCAAGGCTTACGCCAAGACGGCCGAACTGTTGCGCCGTCAGGGCGGGACAACGCTGGAACAGCGGGCGGCCGCGGCGGCCGAGGCCATCGCGGAAACGTCGGCCTACGACGGCCTGATTTCGCGGTGGATGCTGGAACGCTACGGGGCGGCCGGTGCCGCGCAGGGCGCGGCGGAACCCGCCGATTTGCCCTGGCCGGCAGAACAGACCCCGCTCCGCTACGGTGAGAACCCGCACCAGAAGGGCTTTTTCAAGGGACGTCTGTCGGAGGCCTTCACGCAACTCCACGGCAAGGAAATCTCCTACAATAACTTATTGGACATCCATGCGGCTTTCGAGCTCATCGGCGAGTTCGCGCGTCCGCAGGACGCGCCGGCCGCCCCGTATGCGGTGGCCATCATCAAGCACAGCAACCCCTGTGGCTTCGCCTGCCGTCCCACCTTGCAGGAAGCCTACGAAACGGCCTTGGCCTGCGACCCGGTTTCCGCTTTCGGCGGCGTCGTGGTCAGCAACGCCCCGATAGACCTGCCCACGGCCACGGCCATGAACAGCCTGTTTATCGAGGTGCTCATCGCGCCGGGGTATGCGCCCGAAGCCCTGCAACTGCTGCAAGGCAAGAAAAACCGCGTCATCCTGCAAGCGCCCTCGTACCGGTTGCCGTCCCATGTGCTGCGTTCGTGCGTCAACGGCTATCTCGTCCAGGAACGCGATACGCGCGTGGACGAAGCCGCCGGCAACAAGGTCGTCACCAAGGCGCAGCCCTCCGAAAAGGAACTGCGCGACCTGCATTTCGCCAACATACTCGTCAAGCACTGCAAGTCGAACGCGATTGTCATCGCCAAGGACGGTCAGCTGCTGGCGGCCGGCGTAGGGCAGACCTCGCGCGTGGATTCGCTCAAACAGGCCATCGAAAAGGCGCGCCGCTTCGGCTTCGAGCTCAAGGACGCCGTTTTGGCCTCCGACGCGTTCTTCCCGTTCAGCGACTGCGTGGAAATCGCCTCGCAGAACGGCATAGAGGCGTTCATCCAGCCCGGCGGCTCGGTGCGCGACCAGGAGTCGATTCAGTATTGCGACGGGCACGGCCTCAAAATGGTCTTCACGGGTCTGCGTCATTTCAGACACTAAGCGGCTACGTTTTTTTACGGCGGACCGCCATCCTTTTCGAGAGGGGTGGCGGTCTTTTTTTACTTGTAGCTTGTAAATGTGCTTTATAAAAGCTATCTTTGCACGGAAGGTGTTTGGTGTACGTTTTTTGCACAAACGCCATGATTGTTAAAAGATTAATACTGTCTATAAATGAGTCTGTTCTCTTTTATGACGCGTGAAATCGCGATTGACCTCGGAACGGCCAACACGATTATCATGTATAACGACAAGGTGGTGGTGGACGAACCGTCCATCATCGCGCTGGAACGCTCGACGGGCAAGGTGTTGGCCGTCGGCAAGCACGCCATGCTCATGCAGGGCAAGACGCCCGAACACATCAAGACGATCCGCCCGATGAAGGACGGCGTCATCGCCGACTTCCAGGCGACGGAAAGCATGATGCGGGAACTGATTAAGAAAGTGCCGGTCAAGAAAAGCCTGTTTCCGCCGGCGCTCAAGATGGTGATTTGTATTCCGTCCGGTATCACGGAGGTGGAGGAACGCGCCGTGCGCGACTCGGCCGAACAGTCGGGCGCGCGGGAAGTGCGTCTGATTCACGAGCCGATGGCGGCCGCCATCGGGATCGGTCTGAACGTGCTCGAACCCCACGGCAACATGATCGTGGACATAGGCGGCGGTACGAGTGAAATCGCCGTTATCGCGCTGGGCGGTATCGTCAGCAACAAGTCGATTAAAATCGCCGGCGACGACTTCAACCAGGACATCAAGGACTATATGCGGGCGCGCCACAACATCAGCATCGGCGACTCGACGGCCGAACGCATCAAGATAGAAGTGGGCGCGGCCATGCCGGAACTGGAAACGCCGCCCGAAGAATACGCCGTGCAGGGACGTGACCTGCTGACGGGTATTCCCAAGGAAATCATCGTCAATTATACCGAAATCGCGCACGCGCTCGACCGCTCCATCCTCAAAATCGAGGCGGCGGTTCTGAACGCGTTGGAAATGACGCCGCCCGAACTGTCGGCCGATATCTTCAAGACGGGGATTTATTTGGCCGGTGGCGGCAGTCTGTTGCGGGGCTTGGACAAGCGTTTGGCCATCAAGACCAAGTTGCCGGTACACCTCGCCGAAGATCCGTTGCGGGCCGTGGCGCGCGGAACGGGCATCGCGCTGAAGAATTTCGACAAATTCACGTTTTTGATTAAATAACATTGAATGCGTTTTGGCAAATAATCAAGCGGCACGCCTATATCGGGCTGTTTGTCGTATTGATGCTTGTTTCCCTGCAGCTATTCTTCCGCCATCATGATTACCAGCAGAGCATGGTGCATGGTTTCGGCTTGGAGTTGCAGGGCGGCATGAATGCCTCCACGCAACGCATCCGTCAACTGTTTTATCTGCGCAAGACCAACGCGGCGCTGCAGGCCGAGAATGCCGAGTTGCGCGCCTTGGTCGCGATGTCGCACGTGCCGCTCGCCGAAGCCGACACCACGGTGCAAGACAGTCTTTACCGGCAGCTCTATACGTATCTGCCCGCGCAAATCCTCTACAATTCGACCGACTTGAAGAACAACTACCTGCTGCTGAACGTCGGCAGCCGGGACGGCGTGTTTCCGGGGATGGCCGTCATCGCGCCCCAGGGCATCGTCGGCATCGTCAAGGACGTGTCCTCGCATTTCGCGTCGGTACTGTCGATACTGCACAGCCAAAGCAAGGTGAGCGTGCGCCTGAGTTCGGAAGCCTACAGCGGTTCCCTGTATTGGAACGGCCGCGCGTCCGACATGGTGGAGATGGACGAGATTCCGTCGCACGTCGTCGTGCGTAAGGGTGAAAAGGTGGTGACGAGCGGTTATTCGCTCTTTTTCCCGGCCGGCATCGAGGTGGGACGCGTCGTGGACGTGCTGTCCAAGCCGGGCGACGAGTTTCAGCGTTTGAGCGTGCGGCTCGTGCGGGACTTCAAGGCGCTGGACCGGGTGTATGTCGTCAAGAATTTGGACCGGATGGAACTGGACAGCCTGATGACGGGCGATATGGCCGTGTGGCCGCTCCGTCAGACGGTGGAAGAAACCGAGGAATAGAAAGGAAAGCGATGCGGACGTTGGTAGGCAAAAATATAATACGCTTCATCTTCTTGGTGCTGTTGCAGGGCTTGGTGATTTCGCATATCCCGTTGCCCCTGCACCTGCAATTGTTCGTGTCGGTGCTGTTCATCCTGTTCCTGCCGTTCGGCATGCGGGCCTGGCTGGGCCTGCTGTTCGGCTTTCTGTGTGGCCTGTGCGTGGATACGTTGACGGGTACCTGGGGGATGCACGCGGCTGCGGCCACGACGGCCGCCTTCGTGCGCGAACTCTATACGCGCTTCAACGAGCGTTACGGACGGGAGGCGGAAACGGAAACCGTTACGCCGACGCTCTCGCGCATGGGCTTGCCCGATTTCTCCGCCTATGCGGCCATGGTCATTCTGAGCTACCACATCGTCTTTTTCGCGTTGGACGCTTTTCAACTTTGGGATTTCTCCACCTTCGGCATCATGCTCGGCAGCGCGTTGCTCTGCTATATCTGCGCCTTCCTGTCCCAAAAATGGTTCGCGCGTTAACCGTTAGCGTCAAAAGACGCGATACCAAAAAGTTTCGTTCTTAATCCGGATTTTGCGGGCCTGACGGATGGCTTTGGCCAACGGCAGGAACGTCTTGTAGCGTGTCTGCTCCAAAAACGACAGGCCGTCGGGTTCGCCTTTGGCCGCGCGGAAGAATAGGAACAGGAACGGGTCGCTTTGGGCTTGGAGCCATTCGGCGGCCTTCGGCTCGTCGTTCAGCGCGTTGGCCATGACGCCCAATTCATGGAAACGGTAGCGCAACAGCCACAGCACGGCTTCGCGGTCACCCTTGACGGCGTTGACGAAGGCCGCCCATTCGGGACGGGTCTTCAGCAGGGCGTCAAACACGCGGTCGTTGCCGTTCAACGCCCGGATGGCGTCGGCATAGACTTCGGCGGGATATTCGGTCAGATACATTTCAATAGTAGTATTGGACGGGCGGGGTGCCGGCGGCGCGCAGCCGGTGCGCCAGGTCGGCCAACTCGGCCTCGGTCAGCTTCTGCAATTCCTTTTCGGGCGTCTCGCGGTCCAGGCCGTAAATCATCAGGTCGGCGGGTTGCACGTAAAGCACCTGCCGGATGTAGGCGGCGAACTCGTCGCCGGTGGTGTTGTCGATGGGCGCGCCGCCGGCACGGCCGCGGAAAAAGAGCGTCTGCAACGTAAACGGGTAGGGCAGCCCGTGCAGGTTTTCGATGAGTTGGGTGTAGGCGGCCGAGGTTTCCGCGGCCGTCGGCGTTTCACGCCGCCCCGCCACCTCGCCGATCGGTCGCGTGGGGTCGGCGAGCCGTAGGCCGTTGATGCGGCCGTAGAGGCCGGGGGTGCCGGCGTCCAGTTTGAGGATGCGCTTGTCGGCGCGGCCGATGGCGCGGCGGATTTCCGGCAGGCCGAGCCGGCTGGCGTTGGAGATGACCGACACGGGCGTATGCGGCGTATGGCGTTGGCGCAACGCGCATACGATATCCATAATGGTTTCGAACTGCGGGTGCAGCGTCGGTTCGCCATTGCCCGAGAACGTGATGGAATGCAGCGGGCGGCCTTCTGCTTTGAGCGCGCGCAGCCGTTCGTCCAAGGCCGCCTCTATCTGTTGCGGTGTGGGCAGGCTGCGGATTTCCTCCTCGTCGGGCCGGTTCAGCCCGCATTCGCAATAGACGCAGTTGTAGTTGCAGATTTTGTGGGAGCAGGGCAGCAGGTTGACGCCTAAGGAGGTGCCGAGGCGGCGGCTCTGAATCGGGCCCGAGATGCAGTGTGCGTGTAAGAACATAAGGTTATGCGTTTTCGCCGGCGGGGTCTTGCGGCAGGCCGTCGCCGTCTTCGGGCGACAGCCAGTGGCAGGCGGTTTGGTGTTTGAGCCACGTAATCTGCCGTTTGGCATAGCGGCGGCTGTTCATTTTGATGAGTTCGATGGCGGTCTCGCGGTCGATGCGGCCGTCAAAACAGGCGAACCATTCGCGGTAGCCCACCGTCTGTAAGGCCGGCAGGTCTTTGTGCGGATAGAGCGTGCGGGCTTCTTCTTCCAGGCCTTCCGTCAGCATGAGGTCCACGCGGCGGTTGATGCGGTCGTAGAGTTCCGCGCGCGGGCGGTTCAGCGCGTAACGCTTGATGGCGAACGGCCGTTCGGCGGCGGCTTTCTTGCGGAAAGAGGAGTAGGGTTGCCCCGTCAGGTAGCAGACTTCCAGCGCGCGCCGCAGCCGCACCGGGTTGCAGAGGTCGGCCTGGCGATAAAACGCGGGGTCGGCGATGCGCAAGGCCTGACGCAGCCCCTCGATGCCCTGTGTTTCATAGAGTTCTATCAGCTGCGCGCGCAACTTGGGGTCGGCGTCCGGCAAGTCGTCCAAACCTTCGCAGACGGCTTGCACATAGAGGCCCGAACCGCCCGTAAGCACGAGGTTGTCGTGCGTCTCGAAGCCGGCCGTTATGGCTTGCAGGGCTTCTTTTTCGTAATGGGAAACGCTGTAATAGTCGTGGATGCTCCGGTGCGCGATAAGGCGGTGCACGGCGGCGGCCAATTCCGCCGGCTCGGGGCGGGCCACGCCGATGCGCAGTTCACGGTACACCTGCCGCGAGTCGGCCGAGATAATCTCCGTGCCGAGGCGTTGCGCCCAAGCGATGGCCAAAGCCGTCTTGCCCACGGCCGTCGGGCCTTCCAAAACCCATAGCGTCTTCATCGTCAGGCTTTTTTGATGCCGAGTTCTTCGGCGGTCTTGAGCATGAACGCCCAGGCTGCCTCCCGCTCGTTGGGGATGATGCCGTCGAGAATCGCGTCCTTGATGCGGCTCTTGATTTCACCCACCTCGTGGCAGGGCGGGATTTGGAAATAGTCCATGATGTCGTTGCCGCTCACGGGCGGTTGGAAGTTGCGGATGCGGTCCTTTTCCTCTATCTCCCGCATCTTCTGTTCCACGAGTTCGAAATTCTGCTTGAACCGTTTGACTTTTTCGGGAATCTTGGACGTGATGTCGGCCTTGCAGAGCGTCATCAGGGCTTCGGTGTCCTCGCCGGCCTCGAACAGCAGGCGGCGGACGGCCGAGTCGGTCACTTCGTCTTCCACGAGCGCGATCGGGCGCAGGTGCAATGCGACGAGCTTCTGGACGAACTTCATCGGTTCGCCCAGCGGCAGTTTGAAGCGCCGGAAGATGCCGGGCACCCATTTGGCGCCGAGGGCCTCGTGGCCGCGGAACGTCCAGCCCTGCACGGGGTCGAAGCGCTTGGTGCGCGGCTTGGCGATGTCGTGTAGCAGGGCGGCCCAGCGCAGCCAAAGGTCGCCGGAGGCATAGGCCACGTGGTCAAGCACACCCAACGTGTGTTCGAAATTGTCTTTGTGGCTTTTATTGCCGCGTTTCTCCACGCCTTTGAGCGCGTCCATCTCGGGGAACAGGCGGGGGAGCAGGCCGGCCGCGTCCAAGAGTTTGAAGCCGTAGGAGGGTTGCGGCGCGAGCATGATTTTGTTCCATTCCTCGGTGATGCGTTCGGCCGAAAGGATTTCCACGCGGTAGGCGTTCCGGCGGATGGCTTCGAACGTATCGGCGTCGATGTCGAAGTAAAGTTGGGTGGCGAAGCGCACGGCGCGCAGCATACGCAGGGGGTCGTCGCTGAACGTGATGTCGGGGTCGAGCGGCGTCCGTAGCAATCCGTCCTGCAAGTCTTGCAAACCGTTAAACGGGTCAACCACAGTGCCGTAGCGGTCTTTATTTAAACTGATGGCTAAGGCGTTTATCGTGAAGTCGCGCCGCTTTTGGTCGTCTTCCAGCGTGCCGTCTTCCACAATCGGTTTGCGCGAGTCGCGGCGGTAGGATTCCTTGCGCGCGCCCACGATTTCGATTTCGGTGTCGCGGTATTTGAAACGCGCCGTGCCGAAGTTCTTGAATTCGGTCACCGTGGGACGGACGCCCTCCGTTTCGGCGATATGGGCGCTGGCCTTGCGGGCGAAGTCCAAGCCGTTGCCCACGACCACGCAGTCGATGTCGGGCGAGGGACGGTTCAGCAGCAGGTCGCGCACGTAACCGCCGATGACGTAAATCTCGATGTTTTCACGTTCAGCCGTTTCGCTGAGGCGTTTGAAAACGGGGTGGCTCAGTTTATCGCTTAAATTCATACGGCAAATATATGTATTTATTGATAAATTTTCGTAAATTTGCCCGCTATTGTGTTTAAAAGGATTTTTAAAAATTAAACAACAAAGAATATGGCTGTTATCAGCAAAATCAGAAAACATTCCGGCCTGATTGTGGCGGCGATCGGTATCGCGATCATCGGTTTCGTCGTACAAGACGGTTTGGGCAACCGGCGGAACCGGGCCCCGTTTATCGCGGAAGTAGGGGGCGAAAAAGTAACCTATGCGACGTTTGATCAGCACGTTAGTCAAATAACGGAACAGTACCGCAACGCGCAGGGGGCCGACGTGAACCTCACGCCGGAGGATTTGACGCAAATCCGCAATATGGCTTGGGAACGTATCGTGACCGGTATTTTGATGCAGAAAGCTTGCGACCGTATGGGGCTGCAGGTGACGCCCGCCGAAATGAACGATATGTATTACGGCGAACACATCAGCCCGATTCTGTATCAGTATTTCGGCAATCCGGCCACGGGCGAATACGACCGTTCGCAAGTCATGATGCTCATTTCCAATTTCGACCAGCTTTCGCCCGAAGACCGTCAGGTGTTGAGCGAAGTGGAACGTATCGTTAAGGAAGAGCGTCTGAAAGAGAAATATTATTTCATGGTGGCGCAGGGCTTCTATGTGCCGACGGCTTTCGCTTCCGAACTCGCGCACCTGCGGGCCGACCAGGCGGCGGCCGGTTTCGCCTGCCTGCCTTACAGCGAAATTTCGGACAACGACATCACGCTGACCGATGCCGACTACCGTCGTTTCTATGAGGAAAACAAGCATACCCTCAAGCAGGAGAAGGCCTCCGTGGATATCGATTATGTAAGTTGGGACGTGATGCCGACCGCGGCCGATATCGCCGATATCGAACGCAATGCCGCCGAGGTGTTCGCCGAATTGCAGACCGAAGAGGATATTCCCGATTTCGTTATGACGGTTTCCGCCGACCGCTTCGACAGCGTTTACAAGACGCGTTCGGAGGTGGAACCCGGTTGGGATTCGCTGCTGTTCAACGCCCAACCCGGTACGAGCTTCGCGCCGCGCCGCGTGCTGAAGGCGTATCAGATGGCCAAGTTGATGGATGTGCAGATGCGGTCCGACTCGTTGCACGCCGCCCATATCCTGATTGCGTTCGGTCAGAACGTGCAGAACCGTCGCGACCGCGACGCGGCGCGTGCGCTGGCCGACAGCTTGAAACAAGTCCTGCAGGCCGCGCCCGACCGTTTGGCCGAATTGGCGGCGGCGTTCTCCGATGACCGCAGCGCGGCGCAGAACGGCGGCGATTTGGGTTGGCAGAAAGACGGCACGTTCGTCAAGCCGTTCAACCAGGCCTTGATCGATGGCCGTGTGGGCGACATCACGGTCGTGGAAACGGCTTTCGGCTTCCATGTATTGCGTATCATTGACAAGACCGCGCCGGTCAAGAAAGTGTTGGCTTGCGTGATTTCGATGCCGGTGGAACCCAGCATCGAGACGGCCAAGGACGTGTATGCGCAGGCGAGCCGCTTCCTGTCGCAGTGCAAGAGCGGTGCCGATTTCGACTCGGTGGCGCGTCAGAACGGTATGCGCGTGCGGACGGCCACGCGGGTGGATGAATTGGCCGACCAGATGCCCGGCCTGAACAATGCGCGCGAAATCGTGCGTTGGGCCTATAATAAGGATAACAAGCCCGGCGATGTGGCGCAGGAAGTGTTTGAAATGGAAAACCGTTACGTGGTGGCCACGTTGAAGAAACGCCATAAGGAAGGTTATATGCCGTTGGCCGAGCTGAAGGAAATGCCGCAGCTCGAATACCGTATCAAGCGCGACGTAAAGGCCGACCGGCTTATGGAAAAGGCCAAGACCGCGGAAGGCAAGACGAGCGTGGCGCAGGTGGCCGAAGCCTGGGGCGTAGCGGCCGACCGGGCCGAGAACGTGACGTTCAACGGCTATGCGTTCGGCGCGCGCGGTTACGAACCCGTGCTGATCGGTACGCTGTTCGGTTTGAAGGAAGGCCAGCTGTCCAAGCCGATCAAGGGCAACAGCGGCGTTTACGTATTGGCTTTGGATGGCCTCACCGTAGGGGAAGGCAATCCCGATATGATCCGTTTCCAGATGATGCAGTCGTTCCAGCAGCGTACGTTCAACTTCGTGCGTACGGCTTTGGGCGAAGATTACGGCATCAAGGACAACCGCGCGATGTACTTCTAATCGTTCGACGGACGATAAAGAAAAAGGGAGGCCGATACGGTCTCCCTTTTTTGTTTCCGTCCCAATGGGTTTATCAGTACAGCAGATAACCGGCCAGGCCGGAGAGCAGAATCAGATAGACCGGGGATATTTTCTTGGAGAGGACGGCGGCTAAGGCCACGATGCAGATCAGGCCGCTGCGCCAGTCGATAAAGTTCTGCGGGTTGAGCAACAGCAGGGCCGAGGAGAAAATCAGGCCGACGACGGCCGGCTTCAGTCCGTCGAGCACGGGTTGCAGATAGGGCAGGCGGGCGCGGCGTTTCGGGTCGAACAGGAATTTCAGCACCAAAATCATCAGCGCCAAAGACGGCGCACAAAGCGCGAGGCTCGTGAGGATGGAGCCCAAAATGGCGACGAACACCGGGTAGCCGGCTTGCAGGACGGCTTCGTAGCCCACGTAGGTGGCGCAGTTGATGCTGATGGCGCCCGGCGTCATTTGGGAAATGGCAATGAGGTCGGCGAAGCGTGAGGCCGACAGCCAGCCGTAACGGTGCACGACCTCGTGTTCGATGAGCGAGAGCATGGCGTAGCCGCCGCCGAAACCGAACAGGCCTATTTTAAAGAACGTATAGCAGAGTTGCAGGAAAATCATGGCGTGTCGGATTTAGGCTTGTGCGCGCGGCGGTAAGCCGTCAGGCCGCTGCCGAGGCCCACGGCCAGCAACACCCAAATGGGCGAAACCCGCAAGACCGTGATGCAGAGGATGGCGGCCAAGGCAATGAGGATATTCTTGATTTTAAGCCCGGTGACGCGCGCCATCTGAATGGCCGGCGCAAAGAGCAGGGCTACGACGCAGGGGCGGATGCCGTTGAAAATGCGCACGAGGGCCGGATGTTGCCAATAGGGCGAAAACACCGTGGCAATCAACAGGATGATGACGACGGAGGGGAGGATGGCGCCGGCGCAGGCCGCGAGCGAGCCCTTGAGTCCGCGCACCTTATAGCCCGTATAGAGTGCCGTATTGAACACCAAGACTCCCGGCAGGCTCTGCACGAGCGTAACCGTTTCCCAAAAGTCGGTCTCGCTCAGATAGCGTTTGCGGGCCACCAGTTCGCGTTGCAGGAGCGAGAGCATGGCGTAGCCGCCGCCGAACGTAAACGTGCCGGTTTTCAGAAAAGAGAAAAAGAGGGCCGGCAAGCCGACCCTCTTTTCCGTTACCGTCTGTATGGCATCCGGTTGCATGGACTATTGCGCCACCTGGGTTTCCGTATTCTGTTCCTTGCCGGAGGGCTTGGCGGCCTTGACCGTAAGCCCGCCGCCGTCTATCGTGAACGTTTCTTCGGCATGGTGCAGGGCTTGCAGGTCTTTTTCCGGCAGGCCTTTCACATGGCGGTCGAGGAAGCGGAAGAAGCGTCTCTGCCACAGGATGCCGTTTTGCGGCCGCAATACCCAGTGGTTTTCGTCCGGATAAATCAGGAGTTCGGCCGGGATGCCGCGCATAAGGGCGGCGTTGAAGGCGGCCATGCCCTGGGAAGCCACGATGCGGTAGTCTTTCTCGCCGTGGATGATGAGGATGGGCGTATCCCACTGGTCGATGAACAGGTGGGGGGAGTTGGCGAACGAGCGTTGCGCCGTCGCGTTGCCCTTATCCCAGTACGCGCCGCCCAAGTCCCAGTTCGTAAACCAAAGTTCTTCGGTTTCCAGCGACTGTTGGGGCAGGTTGAACATACCGTCGTGGGCGATAAAGGCCTTGAAGCGTTTGTCGTGGTGACCGGCCAGCCAATACACCGAGAAGCCGCCGTAGCTCGCGCCCACGCAACCCAGTTTGTCTTTATCCACATAGGGCTCCTTGCTAACGGCGTCGATGGCGGCGAGGTAGTCCTTCATGTTCTGTCCGCCGTAGTCGCCGCTGATCTGTTCCAGCCATTCCTGGCCGAAGCCCGGCAAGCCGCGGCGGTTGGGCGCCACGATGATATAGTCGTTGGCCGCCATAATCTGGAAGTTCCAGCGGTAGCTCCAGAACTGGCTGACCGTGCTCTGCGGCCCGCCCTGGCAATAGAGCAGCGTGGGGTAGGTCTTGGAGGCGTCGAAGTCGGGCGGGAAAATCACCCAGGTCAGCATCTTCTGACCGTCGGTGGTCGGAATCCAGCGGGCTTCCACACGGCCCATCTTGATTTGCGACAGGAATTCCGTATTGATGCGGCTGATTTGGGTCTGATTGGCGTTGATGTCCGGGTTCAGCAGGTCGATGGCGAAGATTTCCGAGGGCGCGGACATCGACATACGGACGCCCAACAGCAGTTCGTCGGACACCGGATAGACGGCGGTGTAGTCGTGCGTGCCGTCGGTCAGCATCTTGACCGGCATCTGACACGGAATCAGGCCGTCGGAGGTGCGGCCGGCCGCCGACAGCGATTCGGCCGTCTGGGTTTCCAAACCGCTCAGATCCATTTCGTAAACCTGCGACAGCGCATGATGGTTGCTGATGAAATAGAGCTTGTTGTCGTCCGCCCATTGCAAGCCTTCCACGTTTTGGTCAAAATCCGGCGTCAGATAGAAACGGTTGCCGTTCTTCATATCCATCAGGGTCAAGCGGATTTTGTCGGCCTCGTAGCCGTCGCGTTCCATGCTTTCCCAAACCATATAGCGGCCGGAGGGCGAGAAGGACGGGTTCATGTCGTAGCCTTTCATGCCTTGGGTCAGGTTCAGCGTCTGACCCGTCGCCAATTCGTAGCGGTAGAGGTCGGTATTGGTCGAGAGTGCGTATTGCAGGCCCGTGAGTTTGCGCGACGTATAGACGATGAATTTGCCGTCGGGGCTCCAGCAGAACTGCTCGCAGCCGCCGAAAGGCTTGACGGGGGATTCGTAGGGTTCGCCCGCGAGGATGTCGTCGCCGGGCGTCATCTTGCCCTGTTGCAGCGGCGACACGAAGATGTGCGGCGCCGTGAACACCCATTCGTCCCAGTGGCGGTAGTTCATGTCGGTAAAGACCATGCCCGAGGTCTGCGGCAGGTCGGGATAGAGGTCGGCCGCCTGCGGTTTGACCTGTACCTGTTTGATATAGGCGATTTGCGTGCGGTCGGGGCTCAGGCTGAAGCCTTCGATATAGTCGTTTTCTTTCGACACCGTTTCGGCTTTCGGCTTGGCCTCCTGCGGGTTCATGACGCAGATGCGGCCGTTTTTGAGGAAGTAGAGCGTTTCGTCATCCGCGCCCCATACCAGGTTGCCTTCCGATTCGGCGGTTTCGGTCAGCCGTCTGACGTCCGAGCCGTCGGTCCGCATGAGATAGAGGTCGGTATTGCCCTTGTTTTCCTTGACGCTGAAATAGCGTACGCTGTAAACGACGTATTCGCCGGAGGGCGAGGGGGCCACTTCGCCCAAACGGCCGAGCGCCCACAAGGCTTCGGGGCTCAGACGCTGGTTTTCAATCTCCACTTCGTCGGGGCCGAGTACAACGGTTTGTTTTTCGCCCGGCTGGCAGGCGGCGAACAGCCACATCCCGGCGACAAAGAGCAACGGGAGGCCTAAGGTCTTGTTCTTCATATTATATAGGTATTGTGGTTTCTATGCCGTTTGTTCCGCCGCTTCCTTTTCCGCCAACGCCTGCAGGTACTTCTGCTTCGTATCTTTGGCGATGACCGACGAACGTTCGAAATCCTTCGTCTGGTCGAACAGGCAGCGGTACGTATAATGCCGTTGGTAGAACGTGGCGCCCACCGATTCGTGCAGGGCCCGCATCTTGGGGTTGAAGTCACCCACCCACGACAGTTCGATGTGCGTGTACCACGGCTTGGTCTTCATCACTTCGTTCAGATAATAGAAAATGGCCGATTCGATGCCGTAGCGCTGGTATTTGGGTTTGATGCCCATAATCGTGATGCGCGTGCGCGTCATCATGTGGCGGCGTTTCATATTGAGGAAACGCAGGCGGTTGAGCCAGTTCATCTTGCCGTCGAAATGCTTGAAAATCTGGCCGGCGTCCGGAAACATGACCAAAAACGCAATCGGTTCGTCCTGATGGTAGGCGAACCAAATCATCTTCGGATCCACGACGCCGCGGCCTTCCCGGAGTTCCTTGGCCAGCGTGCGCGGGTCGATGGGCGTAAAGTTCTCGTGGAACTGCCAGGCGTCGTCATAGACTTCCTTGAAGTCCTGCATGAACTTGTCGATGTCTTTGAACGTGACGTGTTTGTAGCTGAAATCGGGTTTGGAACGCGCCCAGTCGGCCACTTTCCAAAAGCGTTCCGGGAACGGCTTGCGCAAATCCAGCATATTCGTCACTTGCTCGAAATAGAGCTTAAAGCCGTATTCTTCAAAGAATTGCTTGTAGTAAGGCGGATTGTAGGGCATACCCCAGCACGATTCCTCGAAACCTTCCACGAGCAAACCCCAGAAATTGTCGTTTTCGCCGAAGTTAATCGGGCCGTCCATGGCTTCCATGCCGCGTTCGGCCAGCCAGGCGCGGGCTTGATCCATGAGCCGGAACGCCGCCGTCCGGTCTTCGATACATTCGAAAAAGCCCATGCCGCCGGTCGGCTGTTGAAATGTAAACGCCTTGTTTTCATTGATAAAGGCGGCTACACGGCCAATCACGCGGTCTTGGTCGTCAAACAGCAGGAAACGCGTCGCGCTGCCGTGTTTGAAAAATTCGTTCTTGCTGGGCGTAAAGATGTTTTCAACCTGAAATTCCAAAGGCGCGGCAAAACGGCTGTCGCCGCGGTAAAGGTCGCGTTGGAATCGGTGGAACAGGCGGCGGTCGGCCGCCGTCAGGACTTCTTTAATGTACATGGCGTTCAAAATGTTTAGCGGATAAGCCGATGGGCTTAACCCAACAGACAAAGATACAAAATAATTGCCGAAAACCGCCCTAAAATGTCCTAACACATTTTTGACACATAATATCTATTATGTTAAATAACAAATTTCAAAGACCATCCCATTAGCAATCCACCCAGGCGCCCTCAATATTTTAGCATCGGCCATAAAAAAAGCCGCCGAACTTTCGTCCGACGGCTTAAACCCATAATTTACAATCTGCTCTTAGTTTCTCACTTTCGTGAAGTAAGCATCGAAATAGTCGCAATACAACTTACGATTGTCCTCCGGCAGTCGGTACAGAATCATCACCCATTCATCCTCTTCCTGGGTTTTGGGGAGCGTTACGGCTACCGTATTTTCGTTATAGTACGTGTACGAACCATTGCGCATGATGTTGTTATCCTGGTCTTTCGGGAAATTGACCTCCAGCCGGGCCTCGCTGCTTTTTTTCTCCAACGAAATTTCAATGGTGCAAACA
>CAMWIS010000005.1 GCA_947174375.1 uncultured Bacteroidales bacterium | reverse complement strand
AACCATACCACCTGTATTATGAAAGACGATTTATTTTACACGCTGGCGCTGACGCTCGTGCCGAGCTTCGGCCTCAAACGGCAACACGAGATTTTGAAGCGCTTTACATCGGCGCAGGCATTCTTCGAAGCGGCCACGCGCCAACGGAAGCTGCAACCCGACGCGAACGACGCCTTGACGCAGGCGCAACGGCGGGCCGAAGCCGAATTGGAAACCGCCGCCCGCAACGGCTGGCACACCTGCCTGCTCAACTCGCCGGACTACCCGCCCCTGCTACGCGACTGCCCCGACGCGCCGCTCCTGCTGTTTGTGCGGAGCCAACAGCCGCCCTCCGCGCCCGACCATGTGCTCAAACGGCCGGCCTTGGGCATCGTGGGCACGCGCAACGCGAGCCATTACGGACTCTCCCAAACCGACCGCCTGGTTGCCGAGCTGCAGGGCGACCCCATCTGCACGGTCAGCGGCCTGGCCTTGGGCATAGACGCGCAAGCCCACCGCAGCAGCCTGGACTACGGCCTGCCGACCATCGCCGTCGTGGGACACGGCCTGGACATGATTTACCCGGCGGCCAACGGGCAGCTGGCGCAGGAAATCATCGACCGGGGCGGCGCCGTCATCACCGAGATGCCGTCGGGCATACAGATTACGGGCGGCCTGTTCCCCCGCCGCAACCGCATCATCGCGGGGCTCTCGCAGGCCGTGGTGGTGGCGGAGGCCTCCATCAAGGGCGGCGCGCTGATTACCGCCCGCATCGCGCACTCCTACAACCGCAGCCTGTTCGCGTTTCCCGGCAAGAACGACATGACCTACTCGAAAGGCTGCAACTTCCTTATCAAAACGCAGATGGCGCAACTCTTGGAAACGGCCGACGACCTGCGGGCGGAGACCGCCTGGACGTGGGGCGAACCGTCCAAGCCCAAGCCCAAACCCAAGGCCGCCAAGCCGACACCGCGGATGAGCGCGCCGCCCGCCCACCTCGACGACGCCCAGCGCGCCCTGCTGCTCATCATCCAACGCGAGAACCCCGCCGACATCGAACAGCTGACCGCCGAAACCGGCCGCCCGCTGCCCGACCTGCTGAGCGACCTGCTGACGCTGGAACTCTCCGGCTGCATCCGCACGGTACCGGGCAACCGCTACGAAGCCGTCTGAGCCCGTTTGCCAAACCCCTACCCGCAAGTGGGTATATCGCGTTTGAAACTTGCTAATACAGCGCCCGTGTATTATTTTTGCATATCTTAAATGTATGCCCATGGAAAAAAAACGCATTGCGTTGGTTTGCGGCGGTTTCTCTAAGGAAAACGTCATTTCGGTACGGAGCGCGGCCACGATTGCCGAGCACCTCCGTCCGGAGTTCTTTGAAACGTACCGTATCGTCATCGACCCCGACCGTTGGTATTATGAAGCCGAGGGCGGCAAGATTTACGACATCGACAAAAACGACTTCAGCCTCCACCTGCCGGGCGGCAAGGTGACGTTCGACCTCGCGCTCATCATCATTCACGGCGACCCGGGCGAGAACGGACGCTTGCAGGGCTACTTCGATATGTTGCACCTGCCCTACACGACCTGCAACGCCTGCACGTCGGCGCTGACGTTCAACAAGGCCTATTGCAACGCCGTCCTCGCGCATAACGGCGTCCGCGTAGCGCCCTCGCTCCACCTGTTCCGCGAAACCTGCTCGGAGCCGGCGCAACGGGAAGCGGCCATCCGGCAGATTACCGAGAAAATCGGCTTCCCCTGCTTCATCAAGCCCAACGCGGGCGGCAGCAGCATCGGCATGAGCAAGGTGAACGCCGCCGGCCAACTGCCCGAAGCCTTAGACAAGGCGTTTGCCGAAGACACGGAGGTGCTGGCCGAAGCCTTCGTAAAGGGGAACGAATACTCGTGCGGCCTTATGCGTCACGACGGCCAACTGCAAGTGTTCCCGCTGACGCAGATCGTGCCCGACACGGAATTTTTCGACTACGAAGCCAAATACCAAGGCAAGTCGAAGGAAATCACGCCGGCGCCGGCCGCGCCCGAACTCGTGGCCGCCATCGGCGAAATCGCCAAGAACGTCTATCGTATCCTGCATTGCGCGGGCGTCGTGCGCTGCGACTTCATCGTGGAGGAAAAGACGGGCGACATCTATTTCCTGGAGGTGAATACGACGCCCGGCCAGTCGGCGCAGAGCATCGTGCCGCAACAGGTACAGCACATGGGCTGGACGCTCGACCGTTTTTATGAAACTTTAATACGCGAAACCTTATGTTTACAGGCATAATCGAACGCACGGCCAAAGTGGCGGACATCGTCCGCGAGGGCAGCAATTTCCATTTCTGGTTGGAAAGCCCGATTGCCAAGGCGTTGAAGATAGACCAAAGCATGGCGCACGACGGCGTCTGCCTGACGGTGGTGAAGATAGAGCCGGAGCGCGACCGCTATATGGTGACGGCCATGGAGGAGACGATGCAGCGCAGCAACCTGCGCACGTGGCAGGTGGGCACCGAAGTCAACCTGGAACGCTCCATGCCGATGGACGGCCGCTTTGACGGCCATATCGTACAGGGACACGTGGATCAGACCGCCGTCTGCGAGAAGGTGGAGACCTTGGACGGCAGCTGGCGCTTCTTCTTCAAATACGAAGTCAAGGAACACTTTACGGTGGAGAAAGGCTCGGTCTGCATCAACGGCGTGAGCCTGACGGTGGTGGATTCCAAGCCCGGCCTGCTGTCGGTGGCCATCATCCCCTACACCTACGAGTTCACGAACTTCCACCAAATCAAGGCGGGCAGCATCGTCAACCTGGAGTTCGACATTCTGGGCAAATACATCACGCGGCTGTTTGAACAGTACCGCCAGCAGTTAGGCGCATGACCGCCTCCCTCCTCTTAGCCGCCGGTTTCCTGCTGTTGCTCGTGGCCCTGTATATCCTGTCCGAGCCGGTGGAAACGCTGCGCTTTTTCTATTCGCCGGCGGCCGCCGTGTTTTCTACGGCCGGCTTCTTGGTCGCGGTCTTGGGGCTGGGCTTGAACCTGTGGGGGCGGCAATCGGCGGTTTTCATCAGCCTGCTCCTGTTCTTCCTGCTGACCTTGGGCTTGAAATGCCTGCACGCCGTGGCGCACGGCGGCCGCCCGTGGGCCGCCACCATGACCCATTTCGGCCTGTTCCTGTTTACGTTCAGTTTGACGTTCGGCAGCCTCCGCCTCGAAAACTACCGTCTGTTGACGCAGCCGAACCTCCCCGAGATGCGGGCGCTGGATCTCAAGAGCGGCCAAGTCCGCCGCCTGCCGATTGCGGTTGAGCTGCAATCGTTCGATATCCGCTACCACGAATTAGCCGACCTGAACCATTTGGAACAGGCCGTGCCGCGCCAATACATCGCACGCGTAAAGATTCACGACTACACGGTGGAGCCGGCCCGCGTGCGCGAGGACAGCATTTTGGTGAACCGGCCGCTCCGCGCCGGCGGCTTTCATATATACAACACGTCGTTCGACCCTTACGGGCAGGGTTATGTCACGTTCCTGCTCGTCAAGGATCCGTGGCGCGGCGCGACTTACGCCGGCATCGTCCTCTGCCTGGCCGGCGGCCTGCTGTTGTTCATTCAAAAATCCCGTAAACGTCCGCTGTTATGATGAGTTGGTCTAATTTCGGACTCTTCGCGTTGCCCGCCGTCCTCGCCTGGATAGGGGGCACCGTCTGCATGGTGTGGGCGCCCCGGAGGGGTAAGCGGGCGGGCGACCTGCTCTATATCGGCGGCCTGCTGGCACTCGCCGTCTTTATCGGCGGCTTTTGGCTGAACCTCGAGCGGCCCCCGTTCCGCACGATGGGCGAAACGCGGCTTTGGTACGCTTTCTTTCTACCGCTCTGCGGCTTTCTCGTCTATAAACGCTACCGATATGCGTTCGTGCCGGCCTTTACCACACTGTTGGCCACCGTCTTCATCGCGATGAACCTGTTTAAGCCCGAAATCCACGACAAGACGCTGATGCCGGCCTTGCAGAGCGTTTGGTTCAGCCCGCACGTCGTTATCTATATCTTCGCCTACGCGCTTTTGGGCGTCGCTTTCCTGCTCGCCTGCTACCGGCTCCTGCGACGGCAGGCCGCGGCCGCCGAAACGCTCGCCGTGGAAGACAACCTGACGCGCATCGGCTGGATTTGCTTAGGCATCGGGATGTTTTTCGGCGCCATTTGGGCCAAACAGGCCTGGGGACATTTCTGGACTTGGGATCCGAAAGAGACGTGGGCGGCCGCGACCTTTCTGTGCTACGGCCTCTACCTGCACCTGCGCATCGCGTTCCCCAAGGCGGAATCCTGGGCGCAGACCGCGCAAATCGCCGGCTTCCTGCTGTTGCAGATGTGCTGGTACGGCCTCAACCTCTTTCCCGCCCTCGGGCAAAGCAGCCTACATATATACAACTGAGATTCCCGGCTCCTGATTCAACGCGCGGATGGCTTCGACCACCGCTTTCGGCACGGCGATTTCCAAACGGCAGACATCCGCCATCTGCGGCTGTTGCGGCGACACCTGCACTTCTTTGAGCCGCCGCATCACGAGGCTCAGCTTATCGTAGCCGCATTCTATCGACAAGGGCACGAGCACGGGACGGCACACCAAGGTCGCGGCCTGCAAGGCTTCGGCCGCCGCCGTCTTATAGGCTTTGGTCAGGCCGCCCGTTCCGAGTTTGATGCCGCCGAAATAACGCACGACGGCCACCATCGTGAACGTCAAGTCCAAGGCCTGGATTTGCCCGTGGATCGGGCGGCCGGCCGTGCCGGAGGGCTCGCCGTCGTCGTTGAGCCGGAACTCCTCCTTGCGGTAGCCCAACACATAGGCGTAGGTATGATGCCGCGCGTCGTAGAACTGTTTTTTCAGCGCGTCCATGCGTTGCTTGACCTCCGCCACGTCGGCCACCGGATAGGCGAACGCGAGGAAACGGCTGCCCTTTTCCTTGTACAGTCCCTCCGACGCGCTCTCTATCGTCGTATAGGTGTCGGGGATTTCGGCAAGCGGCGCGAACGTGCTCATAGACATGGGATTTTGCCCGCGGCCTGCCGCAGATAGTAATGAATGCGCTGCGCGACGGGATAGGCCGCCGTAGCGGGATAAACGAGGTCGGGACGGTAGGCCTGCAGGTCGGCGGGCAGGGCCGGGGCGGCATAGCCGGTTTCCATGCGGCGGGCGCTCTCGAACACGCGGACCTCATCGTAACAGCCGGCCGCCATCAACCGTTGCAACAGGCGCGCGCCGCCCTCCACGACCACCGACGCGATGCCGGCTTCCGCCAAACGCGCCAAGATGAAACGCCAGGGCGAAGCCTGCTCCGCCTCGGGCACGGGCACGAGCGTCACGCGCGCCTGCAAGGCGGCGTACGCGCCCGCCGCCAGGGAGGCGGTCGTAAACAACATCGTGGGCTGCGAGCCGTCAAAAAAATGCAGGTCGTGCGGCAGGCCGCCCCGGAAATCCATCGCCACGCGCAGCGGCGGGCGGCCATAATAAAGACGCGGACTCAGCCGCGGGTTGTCGGTCAACAGCGTATGCGCCCCCACCCATATCGCGTCTTCCTGCGCCCGCAGCTTGTGGTTCTCGACCTGCATACGCGCGTCCGTCACGGCACAAGGGCTTTGGCCGCCCGCCGGCGCGATGAAGCCATCGGCCGACTGCGCCCACTTCAGCATGACATAAGGCCGCTTTTCGCTAATATATACCAAAAACCGGCGGTTCAGAAAACGGGCCTCGTCGGCCAACACCCCGGTCGTGACCTCTATCCCCTTTTCGCGCAAGAGGGCGATGCCGCGCCCGCTGACCGCCGGGTTGGGGTCACCGCAGGCCACGACCACGCGCTTGAAACCGCTGTCGGCCACCTTGACGGCGCAAGGCGGCGTCTTGCCGTAATGCGAACACGGCTCCAAACTGACATACAAAGTCGATTCCGGGAATAAATGAGAAAGCCCGCGGGCGCGGGCATTTTCTATGGCCTCCACTTCGGCGTGGGGGCCGCCGTATCGACGATGATAACCCTCGGCGATAATCCGGCCGTCGTGCACAATCAGGCAACCCACCATCGGGTTGGGGCTGACGGCGCCGCGGCCCTTCTCCGCCACGGCCAAACAGCGGCGCATGAACAGGGTCATCATCGTCCTACCGTTCGGATCAACCGCATTTGGAATAGCCGCAAGCCGTGCAGAGCAAGCAGCCTTCCTTGTAGATCAGGCCTTTCTCGCCGCATTGCGGGCAGGTGCTGGCTTCGGCAATCGTCCCGTCGGGGATATAACGCTTCAGCGCGCGAACCACACCGTTTTTCCACGTATTGATTTCGTCCGACATCTTCAGACCGCTGATGAGCTTGATCGTCATCGTAATCGGGCCGCCCTGACGCAGGATACCGGAAATCAGTTTGGCGTAGTTCCAATAGTTGGCGTCGAACGTACGCGACAGACCTTGCCAATAAACCCGGTAGCCGTCTTTATCCAAAAATTCGAAGTCGTAACGCGCGGGCACGTCTTCCTTCTCTTTCTCGCGTACCACCCAGCCTTTCAGCACGTCAACCGGCACGGGGAAGCCATCGGCCCGACCCGTAAAGATTTCGTAGGGACGGCCTTCGTACAGCCCCACGACGGCAATCCATTTCTCGCTGTCGTTCATGAAACGCACGATGTCGGCTTCCAAACGCTTGGGACGCGCAGGCGGCTGGCCCCATTCGTGGTGTTCTTCGTTCTGCTGTTTCTCTTTCTTGGCTTTCTTGTTGGAAACCAAAACGCCGGTACGCGAACCGTCGCGGTAAATCGTCATGCCCTTGCAGCCCACTTCCCAAGCCGTCTGGTAAATCTTGCTGACGAGTTCTTCCTTCGTGCTTTCCGGTACGTTGACCGTTACGCTGATGGAGTGATCGACCCACTTCTGAACCGCGCCCTGCAACTTGACCTTGCTGACCCAGTCGATGTCGTTGGTCGTACTCTTATAATAAGGCGACTTCTTGATGATTTCGCCCAGCTTCTTGTCGTCGTATTCCTTGACGGCGGCCACATCGTAGCCGTTGACCTGCAACCAGTCTTCGAATTTGGGGTGGAATACGACGTATTCTTCGAACGAATCGCCGTTCTCGTCCACCAAGGCCACCTTGACGCCCTTGTCGTTCGGGTTCACCTTGCGGCGGCGACGGTAGGAAACCATGAACACCGGCTCGATGCCCGACGTGGTCTGCGTGCAGATGCTGACACTGCCCGTGGGGGCGATCGTCAACAGCGCGATGTTGCGGCGGCCGTGTTTGAGCATACGCTCGTACAGCGCGGGGTCGGCTTCCTTGATACGGCCGATGAACGGATTGCGCGATTCCTTGTCGGCGTCGAAGATACGGAACGCACCGCGTTCTTCGGCCATCGTCACGCTCGACGAATAGGCCGCCAACGCCAAGGCCTTGTGTACTTCGACCGAGAACGAAATCGCCTCGTCGCTACCGTAACGCAAGCCCATGGCCGCCAGCATATCGCCCTCGGCCGTGATGCCCAAGCCCGTCCGGCGGCCGGCCGAACTCTTGGTGCGGATTTTCTCCCACAGTTCGCGTTCCGTCCGCTTGACGTCCATGCTTTCCGGGTCGGCGTCTATCTTCTGCAAAATCTTTTCGACGTTCTCCAATTCCATGTCGATGATGTCGTCCATGAAACGCTGCGCCACCGTGACGTGCTTACGGAACAGGTCGAAATCGAAGGCCGCCTGCGGCGTGAACGGGTTTTTGACATAGCTGTAGAGGTTGACGGCCAACAGACGGCAACTGTCGTAGGGACAGAGCGGAATCTCACCGCAGGGGTTCGTCGATACCGTGCGGAAGCCCTGATCCGCATAGCAGTCGGGCACCGACTCGCGCAGAATCGTATCCCAGAACAACACGCCGGGTTCGGCGCTCTTCCAAGCGTTGTGGATGATTTTGTTCCAGAGTTTGCGCGCGTCCACTTCCTTGCTGTAAAGCGGCGTCTTGGCGTCAATCGGGTATTGTTGTACGAACGGTTTGTTTTCCACAACCGCCCGCATGAATTCATCGGAAATCTTGACCGAAACGTTGGCACCCGTCACCTTGCCTTCTTCCATCTTGGCGTCGATGAAGCGTTCGGAATCCGGATGCTTGATGCTGATGCTCAACATCAACGCGCCCCGACGGCCATCCTGCGCCACCTCGCGCGTGGAGTTGGAGTAACGTTCCATAAACGGCACGATACCCGTGGAGGTCAGCGCGCTGTTCTTGACCGGGCTGCCCGTGGGACGGATATGCGACAGGTCGTGCCCCACGCCGCCGCGGCGCTTCATGAGCTGCACCTGCTCTTCGTCTATCTTCATGATACCGCCGTAGGAGTCGGCGTTGCCCTCGTTGCCCACGACGAAGCAGTTCGACAGGGACGCGATTTGGAACTGGTTGCCGATGCCGGCCATCGGGCTACCCTGCGGGATGATGTAACGGAAATCGCGAATCAACTCGAAAATCTCCTCTTCCGGCACCGGATTCGGGTATTTCTTTTCGATACGGCTCAGTTCGCGCGCAATCCGGCGGTGCATAT
Organism: uncultured Bacteroidales bacterium; assembly: GCA_947174375.1. Taxonomy (GTDB): domain Bacteria; phylum Bacteroidota; class Bacteroidia; order Bacteroidales; family P3; genus CAMXAS01. Next base: position 20,345 of record CAMWIS010000005.1, on the reverse strand, counting down.
CGTCGGGGGTCAGCTCATAAATGTTGCCCACACTGTCTTTGAGCGCGTACTTGTTCATCCATACGTTGGCCGCCAACGCATCGCCTTTGAAATAGCGCGTGGCCGCCGCCAGAATTTCTTCCGTCTGATAAGCTTTCATCTCTTTGGGGTCTTGATCCGGAGTTGCCGGCGCCGCGCCAACGGCCACCGGATAATCCTGTTGTTCTATCGTTACCTGTTGTCTTTTCTCCTGTATCGCCTGATAATGGTCGGGCTTAGCCGCCGTTTCCGCCACCGTTTGCACCTCGGATGCGTTCTTGGACATCCCACCGTTTTCCGTCGAAAACAAATCGAAATTCATCGCGTTCGTTTATTGTAATTGTTACTAAATCAAGGCTTATGCCCATAAACCATCGTAAGGACAAAATTAGGGCATTTTTAGCATGGAAACCGCGTCTGAAAGTTGTTATTTATCCACAATTTATGCACATTGTTTGTTGAAAATTCGCACTTTCTTAGATAGGCTTGCCTTCCCCGCATATTTGGCGTTTTATAAACAATCTGTTCATAAATTTTTATTGGAGAATTGAAGAATTTATTTACCAAAGCGGTAACTTTGTCTGTATGGAAAATGCCTCCGTCATCGATTTACTGCTCAAACACAAGAGCATCCGGAAATACACGGCCGACCCCGTCCCCGAGGCGGTGTTGCGCAAGGTATTGGCGGCGGGCACGCGGGCGGCGACGACCGGCAATATGCAGCTTTACAGCGTCATCGTCACGAAAGACCCCGCGCGTAAGCAAGCCTTGGCGCCCTTGCACTTCAACCAGCCGATGATTACGGAAGCGCCCGTCGTGCTGACGTTCACGGCCGACGTGAACCGTTTTCAACAATGGTGCGAACAGCGGGAGGCCGGACGCGCCTACGACAACCTGCTGTGGTATGTCTGCGCCACGCTCGACTGTATGCTCATGGCCCAGAACACGGTCGTGGCGGCCGAAGCCATGGGGCTGGGCACCTGCTTTCTCGGCACGACGCTTTACACGGCCAAGGAACAGTGCGCGTTCTTCGAACTGCCCGCCGGCGTCATGCCGCTGACGACGCTCACGCTCGGCTACCCGGCCGAACAACCGGAAGAAACCGACCGCCTGCCGCTGGAGGCCGTCGTGCATTCGGAACGCTACGAACCCTATACGCCGCAGGCCATCGACCGCCTTTTCGGCCCCAAGGAGTCGTCGGAGCTGACGCGCCGCCTGCTGGAAGAAAACGGCTTGCCGAACTTGGCGCAGATTTTCACGCTGCGCCGCTACCCGCTGGCCGACAACCTGACGTTCTCGCAACACTATTTGGAATTGCTTAAAACCCAGGGCTTCCTGGACAAACAATAACCCCTTTTAATACCTTATTATATTATGGAAAGCCAAGCTTTAGTCGAAACCCATTTCAATTTTCCCGGACAGAAAAGCCATTACGTGGGCAAAGTCCGCGACGTCTATAATATCGACAACCGCCATTTGGTCATGGTCGTGAGCGACCGGATTTCGGCCTTCGATGTGGTGTTGCCCAAGGGCATCCCGTTCAAGGGACAGGTGCTGAACCAAATCGCCTCTTACTTTTTGGACGCCACGGCCGACATCCTGCCGAACTGGAAAATCGCGACGCCCGACCCGATGGTGACGGTGGGTAAATTCTGCCAGCCGTTCAAGGTGGAAATGGTTATCCGCGGCTACCTCTCCGGCCACGCCTGGCGCGAATACAAGGAAGGCAAACGCACGCTCTGCGGCGAACCGCTGCCCGACGGCCTCAAGGAAAACGACCGGCTGCCGCGCCCCATCATCACGCCGACGACGAAAGCCGACGAAGGCCACGACGAAGACATCTCCAAGGCCGAAATCCTGAAAGCCGGCCTCGTTTCGGCCGAAGACTACGCCGAACTGGAAAAATACACCTACGCGCTGTTTGAACGCGGCACGCAGATGGCTCGCGAAAAAGGCCTGATCCTCGTGGATACGAAATACGAATTCGGCAAATGCGACGGCAAAATCCACCTCATCGACGAAATCCATACGCCCGACTCCTCGCGCTATTTCTATGCGGAGGGCTACGAGCAACGGCAGGCCAAAGGCGAAAAACAACGCCAGCTGTCGAAAGAATTCGTGCGCGAATGGCTGATTGAAAACGGCTTCCAAGGCCGTGAGGGCGAACGCATCCCCGACATGACGCCCGACCGCGTGCAACAGATTTCGGAACGCTACATCGAACTCTACGAGAACATCACGGGCAAGCGCTTTGAAAAGAGCGACACGACGCGCCTGATGGAACGCGTGGAGAAGAACGTGACGGCCTGTCTGCAATCGCTCTAAACCGGCGGTTCTCCCATGCACCGGCGGATTTTACGGTTGGCGGTACCGAATATCATCAGCAATATCACGATACCGCTGCTCGGCGCAGTCGATTTGGCCATGATGGGCCGTTTGGACGGCTTGGTCTTTGCGGGCGCCGTGTCGCTGGGTGCCATGATTTTCAATTTCATGTACTGGGCCATGGGCTTCCTGCGCATGGGCACGGCCGGCTTCACGGCCCAGGCCTACGGGGCGCGCGACGAAGCCGAACAGGGCCGCATCCTGGGCCGCGGGCTCGTGTTGGCCTTGGCCGGCACGCTCGTCCTGTGGGGCTTGCAGGATGTCATTCTATCCGCCGCCTACTGGTATATGCAACCCGATGCGGCGCTGTGGGACGCCACGACGGGCTATTTCAAAATCCGGATTTGGGGCGCGCCGGCCGCCATCGCGGCCTTCGCGTTCAGCGGCTGGTTCATCGGGATGCAGGACACGCGCACGCCGATGTGGATCGCCATTGCCGTCAATGTGTTCAACATCCTGTTCAACTACCTGTTCGTTTTCGTATTCGACCTCAAGGCCGCGGGCGTGGCTTACGGCACGTTGGCGGCGCAATACCTCGGCCTGGGGCTCAACCTGTATTGCCTGTGCCGTTTCTATCCCGCCGCGCTGCGGCACCTGCGCGACCGCGCGCTATGGCACAAGGCGGCTTTCGGCCGTTTCCTGAACGTGAACAAGGATGTGTTTCTGCGGACGCTGCTCATCATCGCCGTATTCAGTTTCTTTACGGCCGAATCGGCGCGCTACGGCAACACGACCTTGGTCATGAACACGATTCTGTACGAGTTCTTCATCTTTTTCTCGTATGCGATGGACGGGTTCGCGCACGCGGCCGAAGCCTTAGTGGGCCGCTACACGGGCGAAGGGCGGCCGCGGGAGAAGAACCGCTGCATCCGCGCCATCTTCCTGTGGGGCACCGGCATGACGCTTCTGTTCGCAACCGTATATACAACCGCCTACGAACCCATCCTGCACCTGTTTACGAAAGAAGCGACGGTATGGCAGGCCGCCCGCCCCTATCTGCCGTGGGTGCTGACGATGACCGTGGCCGGCTTTCCGGCCTTTCTGTGGGACGGCGTGTATGCGGGCGGCCTGCGCACGCGGGCCATGCTCTACACGATGCTGACGGCCGCGGCCGCCTACTTCGGGCTGTATTATGCCGCGCGCGGCGCGTGGGGCAACCATGCGCTTTGGGCCGCCCTCATCGTCTTTCTGCTGTGCCGCAGCCTGCTGATGACGGCGCTCTACCGGCCTGAAAAGACCGCCGGGCCGACCGCCCGCGCATAAGTCGCCGATAAATCGTATTTTTGCAATATGGAAAACGAAAGAAACGCCGGTTCCCTGCACGACAAGCACCGGCACCTGTTCAAACGCTATATCGCGCAAGCCTCCGAATACCCGCCGTTCACGCTCGACGCCGCGCGCGCCGAGGGCGTCTATCTTTGGGATACCGACGGCAAACGCTACATCGACTTTATCTCCAGCATCTGCGTCAACAACATCGGCCACCGCCACCCGGCCGTCATGCGGGCCTTGGAAGCGCAGATGCAGCGGTACCTGCACGTCATGGTCTATGGCGAGTTCATCCAGCAACCGCAGTTGGACCTGGCCGAAGCGCTCTGCGCGGTATTGCCGCCGCAGTTGCAGAAGGTGTTTTTCCTCAACTCCGGCTCGGAAGCCATAGAGGGGGCCATCAAACTCGCGCGTCTGAAGAACCACCGCAGCGAAATCATTTCGTTCGCGCACTCCTACCACGGCAGCACCACGGGCGCCATGAGCCTGCTCGGCGAAGAGGCCATCCGTTCCGTGTTCAAGCCGCTGTTGCCCGAACACCGCCAGTTGCCGTACAACGACCTCGCGGCCCTGTCGCAGATTACGGACAAGACCTGCTGCGTGGTGGCCGAAGTCATCCAGTCGGGCGGCGGCGTGGTGGAGGGAACGGACGCTTTCCTGCAAGCCCTGCGCCGCCGCTGCGACGAGACAGGCGCACTGTTGATATACGATGAGATCCAGACCGGCTTCGGCCGGAGCGGCCAATGGTTCGCGTTTGAGAAAAGCGGCGCGGTGCCCGACGTGCTCTGCATGGCCAAAGGCATGGGCGGCGGGATGCCGATCGGCGCGTTCGTGGCGAGCGAGGAACTCATGGAACTGCTCAACAACGAACACCCGCTTTTAGGGCACGCCTCCACGTTCGGCGGGCATCCGCTCTCGTGCGTGGCCGCCCTCGCCTCTTTGCAGGTCATCGCCTCCGACGGCGTACTGCCGCAGGTGCGGGCCAAAGAACAGCGTATCCGCGAACACATCGCCCAAATACCGGCGGTAGAGGAACTGCGCGGCCGCGGCCTCTTCCTGGGCGCAAAGATGAAAGACGCCGCCACGGCGCAACAGGTGGTGGAACACTGCCTGCAAAACGGCCTCATCGTATTTTGGCCGCTGTTCAACAAAGAAGTCGTGGACTTTACGCCGCCGCTTACGATTACCAACGACGAAATCGACGAAGCCATGGCCATCTTCCGCCGCTCCGTGGAAGAAGTCTGCGCCTGAACCCATGGCAAAACCCATTGACAATTATATATACTAACGATGCAAACCGATACCACGCCTCAACAGCCCGACCGTTTACCGAACCGGCTGTACCGCCGCCTGCGCGAATACCTCCAACGCCAAATCGCGTTCTTCCGCTTCGAGGTTTGGTTCGCGCCCTCGGCCGGCCAACCGTTCTATAAGAAAGCCGCCCGCGAAATCTACAAGACCGTCGCGGTGACGGTCAAGAAAACCATCAAGGACGGTTGCTTGGATCAATCCTCCGCGCTGAGTTACTACACGGCCCTGGCCATCGTGCCCGTTTTGGCCATGGTGTTCGGCTTCGCGGGCGGCTTCGGCTTCGAAAACGCCGTGCAGGCCGTATTCGCGCCCGTGTCATCCACCGATATGCCGTTTTGGAACACCGTGTTCGGCTTTGCGCAGGACTTTCTCCAAAACACCAATTCCGGCCTCATCGGCGGCACCGGTCTTATCTTCCTGCTGTGGATTATCCTCACGGTATTGAACCGCATCGAATTCTCGCTCAATACGATTTGGGAAATCCGCAAGGGACGGCCGGCCATGCGCAAGGCCACCGACTACATCACGCTCATCATCCTGACCCCCATGTTGCTCTACGTGGCTTTCAGCGCGCGTTCCTACCTGGCCGACCATCTGACCGAACTCGTGGACGCGAGCCTGTTCCAAAGCATCGTGCGCGCGGTGTTGAGCGCCACGCCTTTCCTCTCCGCCCTGTTCCTCGTCTGCATGGTTTACCTTATCCTGCCCAACCGCAAGATGCCGACCGGCCCCGTTCTAATCGCCAGCATCATCACCACAATTTGCTTCCTCGCGTTCCAAAGCCTGTACGTCCACCTGCAACAGTATATGACGGGCTACAACGTGCTTTACGGCAGTTTCGCCGCCCTGCCCCTGTTCCTGATATGGCTGCGTTTCAGCTGGCTCATCCTGCTGGTGGGCGCGGAACTGAGCTTCAGCATCTACCGCCGCAACCAATATATCTTCGAGACCGACTACCGCCACCTGAGTGAGTTCCGCAAGAAAATCTACGCCCTGATGGTGACGAGCCTGCTCATCCGCCAGTTCGAGGCGAAACGGGGCGGCATGGATATCGCCGAACTCGCGCAACAGATCGGTGCCCCGCGGCCCTACCTCTACCGCATCGCGCGGGAGTTGACCCAAACCGGCATCCTGAGTTGCATCTATCTGGAAGACGACAGCTATACCGACCAGGCCCGCTACCAACCGGCCTTCGACACGCGGCTGTTGCGCGTGAGCGACGTGCTGAGGGCGCTTGACCGCTACGACTACAACGAGGAATATCAGCCCGAAAATTCACGGATATACACGGTGTTCGACACCTATCTGCAAACGCTGAGCCGCCACTTTACCGGCTCCGAGGCCGACGCCTTGGTGCGCGATTTCAAATGGTAAAAAAAACGCCCCCGGAACGGCAGCGTTCCGAGGGCGCGGTTCGTCTTTAAAGACTTGGCTTATCCTTAGCCGATTTTCGAAGCGACGATTTTCAAGATTTCCGCTTCACGGGCTTCGGCCTGCTTGGCGATGTCCGCCGCCTTAGCCAGAATGTCTTTCTTGAAGGCTTCGTCCTTGAGGCTGGAGGCGTTGATCTGCACGTTCAGATGCGCACCCAACACGGCGCTGCGGGCACAGAGCGCACCCACGCCGGCATCGGTCACCGAATTGGGGTTACCGATTTCGGCCATGGCCTGTACGATGTCGAACGTCTTGAACGCTTCCTGCATCGTGTGGAACGGCACCTCGGTCGCATACTTCGTGGCCTCCTGGATGGCCGCGCTACGCGCCGCCTTTTCCTCGTCGGTCTTTTTCGGCAGGCCGAAGGCGTCCATAATCTTGTTGAACGCGTTGGTGTCTTCGTCCACCAGGTGCAACAGCGCGTCTTTCATGGCCTGACCCTTTTCGGCCCAAACGGAGAACTCTTCCCAACGTTCGTCCCAGCCGGCCTTGTGCGACGAGAGGTTGGCCACCATCGTGCCCAACGCGGCCGCCAAAGAACCCATGTAGGCCGAGATGGAACCGCCGCCGGGCGCGGGCGACTCGCTCGCGGTTTCGTCGGCAAAGCCCGTGCACGTCAGATCGACGAGCTTCTTCGTCTTGTTGTCGGCTTCCAACAGGTATTCGATGATTTTCTCTTCCGGATTGAACGGTTTGAGGTCGTCCAAGCCCATCGACTTGACGGCGATTTTGATGATTTCCGCCTCGCTGATACCCGCCGAACGCTGCTGTTTGGCCAGATAGAACTTACCGGCGTCGATGAGCGTCTTCTTGGGAATCAGACCGACGATTTCGGCGCCCGTCACACGCACGCCGCGCGCGGCCGCCTTGGCGAACACTTCTTCATAGGCCACATGAACCGGCGTCTGCGAGATATTCGTGATGTTCATCGACACCTGCGCGATGCCGTATTCTTCGATAAACCAGCCGATGGCTTTCGTGCCTTTGAGCGTGCCCGGAATCATAATGGGCTTGCCGTTTTCGTCTTTGAGCGGTTTGCCCGTCACCTTGCCGCCTTCACGGGCGGGACGGCCCTTTTCGCGGACGTCGAACGCGATGGCGTTGGCGCGGCGCGTGGAGGTGGTATTGAGGTTATAGTTGATGGCTACGAGGAAGTCACGCGCACCGACGGCCGTAGCGCCGGAGAACGCGTTGAACTCGGCGGGGCCGAAATCGGGCTTGCCCTCGGCCGTGGCCAGTTTTTCTTTCAGGCCTTCGTATTCGCCGGCACGGCAATAAGCCAGGTTGCGGCGTTTGGGGTCGAACGCGGCCGATTCGTAGCAGTAAACCGAAATGCCGAGTTCCTCGCCGATACGTTTGGCCAAGCGGCGCGCGTATTCGACGGTTTCTTCCATCGTGATGTTGGCCACGGGTACGAGCGGGCATACGTCGGTGGCACCGAAACGCGGGTGGGCGCCGTGGTGCTGACGCATATCGATGAGCTGACCGGCCTTCTTGACGGCTTGGAACGCCGCCTCGATGACTTCGTCCGGCGTGCCGACGAACGTGACGACGGTACGGTTCGTGGCCGCACCCGGATCTACGTCCAGCAACTTGACGCCGTCTATTTTCTCAATCTCGTCCGTAATCTGCTTGATGACGGACATATCGCGCCCTTCGCTGAAGTTGGGCACGCATTCAATTAACTTTTTCATATCTCGAATTGTTTTTTTATCAATCGCATAAAGGTTTCGCCCCGTTCCTCGAAGTTCTTGAAACGGTCGTAACTGGCGGCGGCCGGGCTCAACACACAGGCCGTACCGGGCGCGGTATGCGCCACGGCCCAAGGCACGAGCGTTTCATAATCGTCGGTGCACAAATGCGCCAAAGGCAGGCTTTTGCGGGCGGCCAAAGCGGCCTGTATCCGGCGTCCCGCCGCTCCCACAAAAATAACACTTTTTATCGGATTTGCGCATAGGTACGCCACGAGCGGCGCATAATCGATTTCGCGGTCGAAGCCGCCGATTATCAGGCAACTGACGCCTTGGACGAACGGCAGGCGGTTGACGCTCTCCACGGCCGCGATGCAGGCCTGCGGAATCGTGGAAATGGAGTCGTTGAAATAGTGCGCGCCGCCGTAGCACCCTACGTATTGCAGACGGTGCGGCAGGGGCTGGAACGTGGCCACGCGCGGCAGCATCCGTCCGTAATGCCCGCCCGCCTGAACGGCCGCCAACAAGGCCGCCGCCAAATTGCGTTCGTTGTGCTCGCCGATAAGCGGGTGCGGCGCGGAGAAATCGAAGACGGACGCGCCGTCGGCCGTCCTAAGGCCTTGGGGCGTCCACAACAGCCGGTCGGCGACCTCGAAGCCGGGGCGGCCCGCATAGGCCGCGGCGGCCTTTTCCGCCGTGCCGAACACGGCGAGCCGCACGGGCCGGCCGCGCTCCGTGAGCCGGACGTCAATCAAGGGGTCGTCGCCGTTGACAATCAGACAGCCGCCGCCCGCGATATGCAGTTTGGCACGCTGGTAGGTTTCAAAGTCCGCATAGTGGTCGAGATGCTCTTCGTAGAGGTTGAGCAAGACGCCGACGGCGGGCGCCGTCCGCACCTGTTCCAACTGGTGGGACGAGAGTTCGCAGACCACGCGGTGCGCCGGCGTGAGCTGCGGCAGGATATCGAAAAACGGGATGCCCATGTTGCCGGCCAACAGACAGGGGTATTCGGCCTGCAACAGATGGTATATCAGATGGGTGACCGTACTCTTGCCCTTGGTGCCCGTTACGCCCACACACTGCCGGCCGAAAAAGCGCAGGAACAGGTCGGCCTGCGAGGTCAGCGCCGGACTTTGCAACAAATCGGGGCGGTCTTTGAGGCAGACGCCCGGACTTTTGATAATGAGCGGAAAGGCGGCCGCGGCCTCGATATAGCGTTCGCCCGTGGCAAAATCCACAAACGGGTCGGCCTGCCAAAGCGCGGCGGCCCGCACGCCCTCGTTGCGGTCACAGACCGTTATCGGCAACTGCGGATACAGCCGGCGCAACAGCCGGTAGCTGCTCTCGCCCTCGCGGCCGGCGCCCAACAGCGCCACCCGCCCCGCGGGTCTTACGACCGCATCGAAAAGCCCCTGTAATGCCGAATCTTCCATAATGCCGTTGCCGCAATCGTTTATGCCTTGTCAAATATACGGGCCGTTTTCAGATAGCGTTCCAGCCCTTCCAAAAATTCCGGCGGCAGCGCGTGCGGTGTATATAAGCCGCACCATACCGCATCCGGCACCGGTTGCCGCGCCGCCTCCGACGCAAAATAAGCGTCCAAGAGCGGATACGCGCCCGGCTCGGCCTCGGCCATCGGGCGCAACTGCTGCAACGCCCAATTGACTTCCGACACGGTGCCGACGCATTCAAACGGCTTGACGGGCGTTTCGCCGTCCAATTCCTTCAACAGCGGTAGCATCGCGGCGTCGGCCAGCAGGTTGTGGCCGAAGATACGCGCCAAGTCGGCCTGCGGCAGAAAGGGCGAAAAGATGATATAGGCGAACAGGCATTTGGCGCAATGCCCGCACCATATATCCTGCTTGCTGCCTACGTTGCAGCTCTTGAACACCGCATGATAGGCCTTGCAGTCGCTGAAGACGCGCGCAATGGCCAGCTCGCTCAGCGGCCTGAGGAAGCTGAAATAGTAAAACGAGGGCGAAACGCAGTGCGCCACGTAGTTTCGGAAATCCGACTCGAATTCAAATGACTTGGAATACTGATGGTTGACGGTACTCCCCGCCACCGTGCTTTCGTTCGCGCTGCTCTCGTTCGAGAGCGCGATGTAACGGCGGCCTGTCAAGGCCGCCACCAGCAATGTGGCGAATGCCAGCAAGGCCGAAAACGGCGTATGGCCGTTGAGGAAGCCTTGGGCGTTGAGTTCGAGCAACAGCGGGTCGAGGCTGCGGTTCAGCACCGCGATGTCGTTTTCGGCCTTGCCGCCGGCCGCGCAGCAGGCCAGCGTGGCGCCGCGCGGATTGAGGATGAGCGGCAGGAGGCCGTCCGCCCCTTCCGCCCGCGTATGCGACAGCACCTCCCAGGTCACGACCGAATCCTTGCCGCCGCCGATGGGTACGATGACGCGCGGCGCCAATGGCATTTCCACCGCACCGCAAGCCGTGGCCGAAGCCGCCTTTACCCTTATCGTCATGAAACCGGCCTGCGTCACATCGTGCAGCCCGTTGAGATAGAAATACTCGCCCAGTCCGTTGAAATAAAGCTTTTGCCAAAAGGCCACGGCGGCTTCGTCCATACCGACGCCGTCCGGGCAACGGATTTCCACGACGGGCGAAGCCGTGGCTTTCCAATAGCTGACCAATTCGGCCAGCCCGAGTTGGAACAACAGATTGCGCCACAACGCCGGCGGCACGTTGTCCGCCGCATAGAACGGCCGCGCCGGAACGCGCCATTCGGGCCGATATACAAAGGCTTCCCGCCCCTCGGCATCGTAAACGACGAAGCGGTAGCGCACATGAAGGCAACAGGCGTCCCGTTCCGTCTGCAAAGGCAATTCCTCATAGCCTTCGTAAACGAACAAAGGGTATTGCCGGCGGAGCCGTGCGTACAAATCCCGGTTGTCTTTCATGGCTAAGCCAACATGGCCTTGACCAAAGCCTGCGCGCTTTGAAAAATCTGTCCGATCCGAACGCCGTTCAACATATAGCACGGCGTTGTATATACTTTATTGACCGCATCCGCGCTGACCTGCGCCTCCTCCGTGGCCTCGTGCACGCCGCCCATCGCCGTGATGTGCGCGGCCGTCCGCGGGTCTTTGCCGATCGTGAGTTTGACGCCCGGCAGCAGATGCGCCAGGATGACGGGCGCGATGCACATCGCGCCGATCGGTTTTCCGGCGGCGTGCATCGCCAGCACCGCCTGCCGTACCTCCGCGTCCACCGTCATGCGCTCGCCGTCGGAAGCGTAGGTGGACAGGTTTTTGGCCGCGCCGAAACCGCCCGGCAGAATCAGGGCGTCGAATTCATCGGCACGGAAAGAAGACAGCGGCGCAATCTCACCCCGGGCGATGCGCGCCGCCTCCACGAGCACGTTGCGCCGTTCATCCATGGGTTCGCCGGTCAGATGGTTCATGACCACGGCCTGCGCCTTGTCGGGCGCGAAAATGGAATAAGAGGCGCCGTAAAGGTCTATCGCCAACAGCGCCATCATGCTCTCGCCTATCTCGCTGCCGTCGAACACGCCACAGCCCGATAGAATCACCGCTATCTTCTTCATATCCAAAGTTGTGTTTTAAAAGGACTACTCGCTGTCTTTCAGGAAACGTTCCGCCTCCATCGCGGCCATGCAGCCGGTGCCGGCCGCCACGATGCCCTGACGGAAATGCAAGTCCTGAACGTCGCCGGCGGCGAATACGCCCGGTACGGACGTGCGCGTCGAACCCGGTTCGGTCTTGATGTAGCCGTTGGGGTGCAGTTCGAGCTGGCCCTTGAACAGCGCCGTATTCGGCGTATGGCCGATGGCGACGAAGAAGCCCGTGATGTCGATTTTCTTGTCTTCGCCCGTCTGTACGTTTTTGAGCAGAACGCCGGTCACACCGCTTTCGTCACCCAAAATCTCCTGCGTGACGTGGTGCCAAACCATTTCGATTTTCGGATTGCTCAACACGCGTTCCTGCATAACCTTGGAGGCACGCAGTTCGTCACGGCGGACAATCATATATACTTTATTGCAGAGATTGGTCAGGTAGCTGGCTTCTTCGGCCGCCGTATCCCCGCCGCCCACTACGGCCACATCCTGGTTCTTGTAGAAGAAACCGTCGCAGGTGGCGCAGGCGGAAACGCCCTGTCCGTTGAATTTCTTTTCGGATTCCAGACCGAGCCAGTTGGCGGAAGCGCCGGTGGCCACGATGACCGTTTCGGCCAGGATTTCGGTCTTGTTCTCGGTTACGACCCGGAACGGACGCTTGGAGAAGTCCACTTCCTCAATCGTGCCGGGACGGATGTCGGCGTTGAAACGCTTGGCCTGTTCGCGCAGGTCTTCCATGAGTTGGGGGCCGGAAACGCCTTTCGGGTAGCCGGGAAAGTTCTCCACTTCGGTCGTAATCGTCAACTGACCGCCGGGCTGATAGCCCTCGTACAATACGGGTTTGAGGTCGGCGCGCGCCGCATAAATCGCGGCCGTGAAGCCCGCGGGGCCGGAGCCGATGATTAAGCATTTTACAGTTTCCATAGTATCTATTGGTTTTAATTTTAAACTATATCTTGACGGGGAACGTGGCGGGCGAGGCCTGGAAGCCCGTCACCGGAATGCCCGCGAGTTCCAGCACGACGTACAGCATCAGGTACAGGCCGAACAGGAACAGCAACACGCCCACGATGCGGTTCACGATGCGCATCGTCCCCGCCGTCATATAAGGTTTGAGCCGATAGGCGATCAGGCTCTTGATTAAATCCGTCGTCAATACGGTCAACAGGGCGCAACCGAAAAACAACACGACGTTCAGTTTGTGGATTTGGCCGTGCTCCGTATTCTGCCCCATGATGATGCCCACCCAAAAGAACCAGAACAGCCACGTGGCCGGATTGGCCATATTGGTCAGAAAGCCGCGCAGGAAATCGACCCACCACGACGGGCCTTTGTAGGCTTTCTTCAACTGTATTTCCTGCGACTTCTTCATAAAGGTCTCCTCGTCCACGCGCATCCGGTAGGTATAGATGCCGTAACCGACGAGTATCGCGCCGCCCACCAACCCGATGATGTGTTTGGCCGTGGGCAGTTCAAACAGTTTGGCCGCCCCGTAGAACGAAATACACACCAGCGCGGAATCACTCAGGAAGATGCCGAACGCCAGACGCATGGCGGCCTTGAAGCCGTTGCGCAGGCTCGTCTGCACGAGCGAGAAGAAGGCGGGCCCCAGCATGACCGCCAGGCCCAACCCCAACAAAAACCCTTCCACGCACGTATGCCACATCATCCTAATGCTCCTTGTTTACTTTTTCCGCGCCTTCCGCGCCGAGGCCGTCGGCCGCGAACCGGAACGGCAACAGGCGTTCGATGCCCTCAAAAACCACTATCTTATGCCCAGCCCCCTGCAATATCACGCGGATGGGCTGCCCGTAACGGCGTTCGTATTCCATAAGCGACTCCCGACAGGCCCCGCACGGGCTAATCGGATAGTCCGCCGCCTGCCCGTCGGCCGACTGCGCCGCCACGGCCAAAGCCGCTACCGGCACCCCCGGATGGTTGGCGCCGGCCGCGAAAACGGCCACGCGCTCGGCACAAAGCCCGGACGGGAACGCGGCGTTCTCCTGGTTGCTGCCGCACACGACCGTCCCGTTGGCCAAACGCACGGCCGCGCCTACCTTGAACCCCGAATAGGGGGCATAGGCATTCGCCACACAGCGGCGCGCCTGTTGCAACAGGGCCGCGTCGTCGGCCGGCAACGCGCGTTCGTCGTCGTACGCCTCGTAGTCTATCGTGATGGCTTTGCGCATCTTATCTTTTTTCCTTAAAAAACGTCTGCAACAGCGCGCTGCTCTCGTCGGCCATGAGCCCGCCCTCACAGCGGGTCTTGGGATGCAGCAGCGACGGCTTCACGCGCGTACAGCCGCGCTTGGGGTCGGCCGCGCCATAGACGATACGGCTGACCTGCGTCCAATAGGCGGCGCCGGCGCACATACAGCAGGGCTCGAGCGTTACATACAGCGTGCAGTCGGTCAGGTACTTACCGCCCAAATACTCGGCGGCGGCCGTAAACGCCTGCATCTCGGCGTGCGCCGTGGCATCGTGCAGCGTCTCGGTCAGGTTGTAGCCCTTGCCGATAATCCGGCCGTCGGCCACAACCACGGCCCCGACCGGCACCTCGCCGGCCTCTAAGGCCCGCTGCGCCAATTTAAACGCCTCCCGCATGAAATAGCGGTCTTCCTGTTCCGTCGTCTCTTGCACGATTTGCCGTTTTACCCAACCTCCAAAGTTAAGCCAAAACCCCGATATAAACAAATTTTGAAATTATGGCGGACTTTTGCTAATTTTGTCGGTATCCGTTTTCATCGTCCATGAAGAAAAAACGCATCGCCTTTTCGCGGGTCGCCAACCGGCTCAACCTCGTATTCGTCTTCATTACGGCGATTCTGCTGGCCATTACGTTCTGGTACACGCAGGTCATGATTTCAAGGATACAGTCGGAAGAACAGCTTAAAATCCGCAACTGGGCGTCGTCGCTGCAACAACAGACCGAACTGATGGAATACACGCGCACGCTGTTCGCCAATCTGGAATTAGAGGAGCGCAAGTACGCCATGATATGGTCGTATGCTTACGAACGCCTGCTGTCCACCAACACCTCGCCCCGGGAATTCGATTTCTTTATCCGCATCATTTCCGACAACCATTCCATTCCTTTCATGGTCGTGGACGGGGACGGACACATCATAGAGGCGCACGGCGACACGTTCGAGGTGACCGACAGCCTGGCGGTGGAAACGCCGCGCTACAACGAATACACGCATTACGACCCGATTTCCGTGACGGCGGAAAGCGAACGCTATCTTTTCTATTACAAGCCGTCGGCCACGTTCATCCGGCTGCACAACCTGTTGGAAGAACTGTCCCGCTCGTTCAGCATCACGGCGGCCGCGGAATTTATCTCGGCCCCCATCGTCATCACCGACGAATCCCGCACGCGCATCATCCAATACGCCAACATCGACCCCAACCGGTTTTACAGCCGCAAGAGCATAGAACGTTTGCTCGACCGCATGAGCAAGGACAACCCGCCGATTGTCATCGACGGTTTGGAGGACACGCACGAGAAAATGTATGTTTTCTACAACGCCTCGCCGCTGTTGAGGGGCTTGCGCTATCTGCCGGTCGTGCTGTCGTTCGCGCTGTTCGCCTTGCTTATCGGCATCGCGTTCCTGATTAACCTGTCGCGCCGCAACGAGCAGAACCAGGTTTGGTGGGGCATCTCCAAGGAGACGGCGCACCAGCTGGGCACGCCGCTGTCCTCGCTGTTGGCCTGGATAGAGTTCTGCAAACTGCAGCCCGACGAGCCGCTGGCCCCCGACACGCTGGCCGAAATGGAGAAAGACGTGTTGCGCTTGCAGATGATTGCGCAACGCTTTTCCCAAATCGGTTCCATTCCGGAGCTGAAGCCCGAGAACATCATGCCGGTTATCTACCGCGCCATCGCCTACCTTAAGGTTCGGACGTCCAAACACATCCATTACCATATCTCGCCGGCCGAAGACGTGGCGGTTTACGCCTACCTCAACGCCGACCTGTTTGAATGGGTCATCGAGAACCTGTGCAAGAACGCCGTGAACGCCATCGGCGGCGGCGAGGGCGACATTTTCGTGGACATCCAGACCGACCAGCAACAGGTGTACATCGACATCCGCGATACGGGCAAGGGGATGCCGCACAATATGTTCTCCTCCATCTTCGACGCCGGCTTCACGACCAAGACGCGCGGCTGGGGGCTGGGCCTGACGCTGAGCAAACGCATCGTCAAATCGTATCACAAGGGACGGATTTACGTCAAATCGTCGGTCGTGAACGAAGGCACGACGTTCCGCATCGTGCTGAACGCGGCGCCGCCTGAAAGCGAGACACAGGCATGAGCACGGCCGGGCTTTACATCCATGTGCCTTTCTGCGAAGCGAAATGCAGCTACTGCGCGTTTTATTCGGTGGCCGACCCGACCTACCGGCAAGCCTATGTCGATGCCGTGTTGCGGGAAGCGGCCCTACGGCTGGAAGAAGCGGACACGCCTTGGCATGAGGCCGTCTTTGACACGCTGTATATAGGCGGCGGCACGCCCTCGGTGCTATCCATCGCCGACTGCGTGCGGCTTTTCGAAGGACTGAACCGGCTGTTCCGCTGGAGCGCCTCACCCGAAATCACGTTTGAACTCAACCCGGAGCACCGCGACCGCCTTTCCGACCTCAAACGGCATACGCCCGTCAACCGGCTCAGCATGGGCATACAGTCGTTCCGCGACGAACGCCTGCGCTTCATGCGCCGCCGCCACAACGGCAGCGAGGCGCGGGCCGCCATCGAAGCGGCGGCCGCCGCGGGCTTCGACAACCTTTCCATCGACTTGATTTACGGTCTGCCCGATATGACGGATACGGAATGGGCGGAACAATTGGATACGGCGGCCGCCTACCGACCGCCCCACCTGTCGGCCTACGCGCTGACCGTAGAGCCGGGCAGCCTGCTGGCCCGCCAGGTGGAACGGGGCGACTGCCGCGTGCCGGATCAGGATGTGCTGGCCGCGCAGTACGGACGGCTGACGGACTGGGCGGAACGGCAGGGCTACGCCGCCTACGAGGTGTCGAATTTCGCGCGCCCCGGCCATGAGGCCCGCCACAACAGCCGCTACTGGGATGTGCAGACGCCTTACTTGGGACTGGGCCCCGGCGCGCATTCGTTTTGCCGGCTGCCGTCCGCGGCCGCCATCCACGACGCGACGTCGGCCGTCGCCGTGCGCCGCGCCAACCGTCCCGACGTCCGCACCTATACTACAACACCTTACGGCCCGGCCCTTTTTGAACAGGAACGGCTGAGCGAGACCGACCTCTACCACGAGTACGTCATGACGGCGCTGCGCACGGCGGCCGGGCTCCATAAAGGCCGTCTCGCCGCCCTGCCCGCCCCGCTGCGCCAAGCCTGCCTGCAACACCTGCAACCGCTGCTGCAAGAAGGCCTGCTGATAGAAACCGAGACGGCCTACCGCCCCACCCCGGCCGCGCGCTATCGCGCCGACGGCCTCGCGCTTTCCTTTTTCTGACAATTTGCGTATCTTCGCGAGCCCCCGCGTTCAAACGCGGTCGGCTCTACGGAACCATGACACAAAGAATCATTGTCTGTTGCCTTGTTTGGATGGCCTCTTTGGGAGCTTGGGGCGCGGGGAACGCCGCCGCCCAAAACACGGGCAAAATCACGGGACGGACGTTGAACGCGGAAGACCGGAAACCGCTGGAGTTCGTCAACATCGCCGTCTTTGTGGCCGACGGCGGCAACCGCCTGGTGGGCGGCGGCATCACCGACGAATTCGGCCGCTTCAACATAGACCGCCTGCCGCTCGACCAACCGCTCTACGTCCGCGCCAGCTCGATGGGCTTTGAGGAAATCAAGACGGCCCCGTTCCAACTCCCGGCCGGCCGCCCCGCGCGTAAACTCGACGACATCGTGATGTCGTCCACGGCCATCGCGCTCAACTCCGTCGAAATCAAGGGACAGAAACGCATGATAGAATACGCGTTGGACAAAAAGGTGGTCAACGTGGAGCAATCGCTCGTGAGCGAGGGCGGCACGGCCACCGACGTTTTGCAGAACGTGCCCTCCGTGACCGTGGACGAAGAGGGGAACGTCTCGCTCAAAGGCAGCGACAACGTGACGATTCTGATCGACGGCCGCCCCGCCGTCCTGTCGGGCTTGGGGTTGGATCAGATTTCGGCCGGCTCGATCGAAAGCATCGAAATCATCTCCAACCCGTCGGCCAAATACAACCCCGAGGGCATGGCCGGCATCCTCAACATCCGCACGAAAAAACGCCTGAACCGCGATTTCAACGGCATCGTCAACCTTTCGACGGCCACGTCCAACCAACACAGCCTGTCCACCAACCTCAGCTTCGGCCTGGGCAAGGTCACGCTGTTTACATCGGCCGACCTCAACTTCCGCGAACGGCTTTCCGAGGGTTCGACCACTACGCGCAGCCTCAAGAAAAGCGCGTGGCCCGACCGCTATCCCGACGACAATATGGAATGGGAGACGGGCGAGAGCGACAGCCGCCGCCGCGGATTGGGCGGGCAAGTCAAGGTGGGCGCGGACTGGCGGATTTCCGATAAAGACCTGTTTACCGCCACGCTCGGCGGCGGCCTTTGGTACAACAACCGCCGCAACGAGACGCCCGCCACGCGCACGGCCTCTTATTTCGACCCCACGGGCGACCTCCGTCGCGATGACCCCGACGACCAAACCGACTACCACTGGTACGAGACGCTGGGCAACACGTCCGACGGCCAGGGCCGCTGGGCGCAGTTCAACACCGCCCTGTCCTACCGCCACCAGTTCGGGCACAAGGATCAGGAACTGACCATTGACGCGACGCTCGACTACCACAACCCCGACAACCGGACGACGATGTACCGCACGATAACGGACGAAATCAAAGGCCTGACGACCGAAAACGTGCAGACGACGCATTCCACGGGCAACGGTCTGGATTTCGACGGGCAGATCAACTACGCGCATCCGTTCGGCGAACGCTTCAAATTGGAGGTCGGCTACCAGGGCAAGGTGCGCTATAACCGCAGCTTCGACCGCGAGGATTTCCGGCTCTATGCGTTTCAGGACACCGCCATCGATTTCAGCTATACCGAACAGAACCACGGCATCTACGCCAACTTCGGCGGCACAATCAAGAACTTCAGCTTTCAAATCGGCGGGCGCATGGAGGTGGCGGCCATGGACGCGCTGACCGTTTCGGAGCGCAACGACACGGCCTTCAACTATTTCATACCGCGTTTCTATCCGGCCGTGCACCTTTCTTATAAAATAGGTAAGTTGCAGGAACTCCAGCTGAGCTATACGCGCCGCGTGAACCGGCCGCGCCCGTGGAACCTCAACCCCTTTGTCAACTACGACAACTACCCGTCCTCCATCTCGATGGGTAACCCCGACCTCGCCCCCGAGGACATCCACTCGGTGGAACTGAACTACTCGCTGTTCTACAAGGGCAGTTCGTTCTTCGTAACGGTCTATTACCGCCGCGTGGAGGACGTCATCCGCCGCTATACCTACGAACGGGAAGACGGCGTGCGCGTGCAGACGTTCCTCAACTATACGAGCGGCACCAACTACGGCTTCGACATATCTTACGAACAGCGCGTTTTCGCGTGGTGGCGGTTCAGCCTGAACGGCAGCCTGTATCAGAACATCACGCGGGGCGCGGAAGACCCGTCGCTCAATTCGGAGGGCCTGAGCTACCAGCTACGCTTCAACACGACCTTTTCGTTCAAATACGACATCAACCTGCAACTGTCGTGCCGTTACCGGGGGCCCAACTATTTCGGGCAGAACTATATGGCGCCGAACTTCTCGGCGGAATTGGCCGCACGGAAGGGCTTTTTCAAGAACCGCTTTACCGTGGGCTTGCGCGTAAGCGACCTATGCCATACGATGCGTTTCGACAATACGGTGACCGGCAGTAACTTCGTGACGGAGAACTACCGCCGCCCCAAACGCTCGACGGCCCTGTTCCTGACGCTCTCGTATAAAATCAACCAAGGGCTGAAACGCAGCCAACGGCCGGCCACCCCGCAGACGGATATGGACGGCGGCATGGACGAAATGTAAGGAATCCGCCATTATGAAAATCATCTGCATCGGGCAGAACTACCGTGCCCATATCGCCGAACTCCGACACGAGGTGCCGACCCAGCCGGTGTTCTTCTTCAAACCCGACACGGCCTTACTCGTGCGCAACCGGCCGTTCTACCTGCCGGAGTTCTCGCAGGAAATCCACTACGAGACCGAAGTCATCCTGCGAATCGGCAAGGTGGGCAAATACATTCCCGAAAAATATGCGGAAGATTTCTTCGACGCCGTGAGCCTCGGCTTCGACTTTACGGCGCGTGACCTGCAACGCCGCTGCGTGGAAAAAGGCCTGCCGTGGGAAATCAGCAAGAGTTTCGACCAGTCGGCCGCCATCGGCCGCTGGATTCCGAAAGAAGCGCTGCCACCCGTCTCCGCCTTGCATTTCCACCTGAACCTGAACGGGAACAAGGTGCAGGACGGCTTTACGGGCGATATGCTGTTCGGCGTGCCGCGCCTGATTAGCTACGTATCGCAGTTCATGACGCTGCACATGGGCGACATCCTGTTTACGGGCACGCCCGTCGGCGTGGGCCCCGTCCATATCGGCGACCGCCTCGAAGCCGTCCTCGAAGG